>NZ_JBFUCL010000091.1:0-11415 GCF_056405255.1 Agromyces sp. P1_H4
CCGCTGTACGGAGCGCGGGCCGCGCGCGTGCTGCACCTCGCGGCGGCGGCGACCGCGCTCGGTGTGATCGCCGGCCTGTACACGCGCGGACTCGCGTTCGAGTACCGGGCAACCTGGGAGAGCACGTTCCTCGGTGCCGAGCAGGTGCACGCGCTGCTGTCGGTCACGCTCGCGCCGGGCTCGTGGCTCACCGGCATCCCCGTGCCCGACGTGGCCGCGATCGAGGCGATCCGCGCGCCCGCGAGCGAGAACGCCGCGACGTGGATGCACCTCATGGCCGGCACGGTCGCCGTCGTCGTGATCATCCCGCGGCTCGTGCTCGCCATCGTCGCGGGCCTGGTCGAGCGCCGCCGCGCCACGAACGTCGCGCTGCCCCTCGACGAGCCGTACTACCGCCGGCTCGTCGCCGGGTGGGTGGGTGAGCCGACGCGCGTTCGTGTCATCCCCTACAGCTACACCCTCACGCCCGAGGCGCGAGCGGGGCTCGAGGCGCTCGTCGCCCGGGCCTACGGCAACGCCGCCGCGACCATCGATGCGCCCGTGGGGTGGGGCGACGACGAGTGGGTGAGTCCGGTGACGGAGGCCGCGGGCGCGCGTTCCACCGGCGCCRTCGAGATCCGCCTGGCGCTGTTCAGCCTCACGGCCACGCCCGAGGGCACGGCGCACGGCGAGTTCCTCGACGCCCTCCGGGCGGGCGGAGGTCGCGCCGCGGCATCCGGAACCACCGTCGTGCTCGTCGACGAATCCGCGTTCGTAGCGCGCTGGGGTGGCGGCGACTCGCGCCGCGAGGAGCGCCGGGCGGTGTGGCGCGAGCTGATCGAGGCGCACCGTGGCGTGCCGGTGTTCGTCGACCTCGCCGACCCCGACCTGGCGGCAGCCGAGGCGCAGCTCGCCGACGCGGCATCCGCCCACGACGGCGACGCGACGACGCCCGACTCGGGGCGGCGGCGATGACCGAGCACGAGGCATCCGCTGGGCTGAGCCTGCCGAGCAGCCCAGACCCGAACCGACTGAGCATTGCGGGCCTCGACGCCGGCGCCGTCTCGCTCTCGCTCATCTCGCACACGAACGCAGGCAAGACGACGCTCGCGCGCACGCTGCTCGGACGCGACGTCGGCGAGGTGCGCGACGCCCCGCACGTCACCGCCGAGGCGACGCCGTACCCGCTCGTGCAGACGGCCGACGGCGACCTGCTCACGCTGTGGGACACCCCGGGCTTCGGCGACAGCGTGCGACTCGCGCGCCGGCTGCGGCAGGACCGCAACCCCATCGGGTGGTTCCTGTCGCAGGTGTGGGACCGCTACCAGGACCGCGTGCTGTGGCTCAGCCAGCTCGCCGTGCGCAACGTCGCCGAGCAGGCCGACGTGGTGCTCTACCTCGTGAACGCCGCCGAGGCGCCCGCCGACGCCGGCTACCTCGACTCCGAGCTCGAGGTGCTCGAGTACATCGGCAAGCCCGTGCTCGTGCTGCTGAACCAGACGGGTCCACCGCGCGAGCGTGCCGTTGAAGAGGCGGATGCCGCGCGCTGGCGTGCGGCGCTCGCGTCGTCGGGGCACGTGCGCGAGGTGCTCGCGTTCGACGCGTTCGCCCGCTGCTGGGTGCAGGAGTTCACACTGTTCGACACCATCGAGCCGCTGGTTCCGGATGCCTCGCGGCCGGCGTTCGCCCGATTGTCGGCCGCCTGGCGCGACCTGCGGATGGACGAGTTCTCCGCGGCGATGGCCGCGCTCGCCGGGCCGATCGCGCGGGCCGCCGTCGAGCGCGTGACGCTGACGCCGCCGTCATCGAAGTCGGAGTCGCTCGCCTCGCGCGTCGGTGGCTCGCTCGGCCTGCCGAGCCCGGGGCGAACGCAGGCCCGAACGGATGCCACCGATCGCATGGCCAAGCGCCTGCAGGGCGACCTGCGGCAGGGCACCGAGCGGCTCATCGCGATCCACCGGCTCGAGGGGCGGGCTGCCGACGAGGTGCTCGAGCGGGTGGCGGGCGACATCCGCGTCGACGCACCGCTCGACACCACCCGCACGGCCGCCGTCGGCGGCATCGTCTCGGGCGCGCTCACGGGGCTGGGCGCCGACCTCATCGCGGGCGGCCTCACGTTCGGTGCGGGCATGGTCGCCGGTGCCATCCTCGGCGCGCTCGGCGGCGCAGGCGTCGCGCAGGGGGTCAACGTGGTGCGCGGACGCGACGAGTCGAGCCTGCGGTGGGAGGAGGCGTTCCTCGACGGGCTCGTCACGTCGGCGGTGCTGCGCTACCTCGCTGTCGCGCACTACGGCCGCGGTCGTGGCGCCTGGCGCGAGGGCGAGTACCCGCCGCACTGGCGGCCGATGGTGGTCGACGCGGTGGTGGCCGAGGGGGATCGGCTCGCCGTGATCTGGTCGCGCCGCGCCCAGGGCGAGGAGACGCTGCACCGCGAGCTCGAGGAGGTGCTCGGCGACATCGCGCTGGGGCTCCTCGACGACCTGTACCCGGGAGCGCTCGACGAGGAGTGAGCGTCGCCCTCGTCGCCGGTCGCGCCGCCGAGAGCGCGAAACCCTCGGCGCCAGTGAAGCCGGATGGCTTCTGCCGGTTGCCGCTTCGTGCGGAGAGGAGTAGGACAGGCCCGGGCGCGCAATGGAGCTCGCCTGGAAGGTAGCCGACGATGCGAACCCGAATCCTCGTCTTTGTCCTCGCGGTGGGCGCCCTGTTGTTGCCGACCGCAACAGCCGCGAACGCGGTAAAGGTGAGCGCCGCTCCCACCCTCACGATGCTCGGCACCCTCGGCGGCGAGGTGAGCTATCCGGTCGCGGTCAACGACCGAGGCCAGGTCGTCGGGGTGTCCGAGACCGCCGACGGCGAATTCCACGCGTTCTTGTGGGACGACGGCGTGATGATCGACCTCGCCCCGGACTACTTCGCCAGCGCCGCAGAGGACATCAACAACAAGGGCCAGGTCGTGTTGCAGCGGGCGCCCGAAGGCGGACCAGTGGAGTCGGTGCTCTGGAGCCGCACCGGCGAGATCTCGCTCGGCATCGTCGACGCGCGGTTGGTGAACGAGAAGGGGCAGGTCGCCGGCACCGTGCTGATGACCGACCCCGCAACGGGCGAGTCGAACACGAACCCCTTCCTCTGGGAGCGGGGCGTGCGCACCGACCTGGGGCCGATTCCCGGGTGGGGCACCGACAGTCGCGTCATCGACCTCAATGACAAGGGCGTGGTGCTCGGCGCCGGCCTCTCACCCGAGAGCTTCGAGCTGGGCTTCGTCTGGTCGGGCGGTGCGGTGACTCCCATCGGGGATCCGACCGCGTTCGGCGGCAACGGCGTCGTCGACCTCAACAACCGCGGCCAGGTGCTCGGTGCCAGCTTCCTCAACGGCGCGTTCATCTGGGAGTCGGGCGTCTTCACCTACCTGGGATCCATTCCCGGCCGCCTGCCGTCCGAGCCCGCGGCGATCAACGAGGCCGGGTGGGTCGTCGGCACGAGCGGCATCGAAGGCGGCGACGAGGTGGCGTTCCTCTGGCACGACGGCGTGTACACCATCGTCGGGCCGGACGGCACGGCAAGTCGCGCAGTCGACATCAACGACAAGGGCCAGGTCATCGGCACGTACTGGCGGGCAGTGGGCGAGGACCTCGAGGCGGGCGCGTTCCTGTGGCAGAACGGCGAGGTGTTCGACCTCCGCGAGGGCATCGACAGCGGCGTCAACGTCTTCGACATCTCCGAGAAGGGCCACATCATCGGCACGGTTGGGTTCGTCTCAGGGGCGATCCAGGCCGCGATGTGGACGACCCGGTAGATGTGGACGACCAGGTAGCCGGGCGGAGCGGCATCCGCTTGGCGTGAACTAGCGGTGCAGGTGCGCCTGCTCGCCGGTGGCGCCCTTGATGTCGTTCTCCGTCGTGTGCAGCAGCCGCTCGGCGAGGTTGCGCAGCGCACGGGCGACCGCGAGCTCGTCGCCGATCTCGGGCACGCGCGGATCGTGCGGATTGCGCTGCGCCGTGCCGACGCCGGTCACCAGGTGGCCGGCCGGCGTGCTCAGGGTGAGGTGCGCCAGCGTGCTGTCTTCGTCGTCGTCTTCGTCGATCTCGACCGTGATGCTCCACTGCTTCGTCGCAGACATGGAACTCACCACCTTCCGGTCTGGTTCCAGGGGTCAGCGTAGTCACCTGCCGCACGCGCGGCGAGGGTGGTCTCGGTAGCTGATGCGCAGCGGCATCCGTGACGTCAGTAGCGCGCCAGCGCAACATCGGTAGTCGCTGCCGATTCGCGGGATCCCTCGCGAGAGGAGTGTGGTCTCAGGCGAAAACCGCCACCACACTCACCCGAAGGGAACGGAACCATGGACCTCGCAAACGGTTACCTGGCCCACACCATGCACGAGCAGAACCTCGCTGCGGCTGACCGCATCAACGCGTACCGCCGCCGGGTTGCGGAGCGTCGCGCGCTCGAGGCGCAGTCGGCGTCGACCGCGTCGACCGAGATCGCGTCGGCCGCACCCGACCGCTCCCGCTGGGACCGCATGGTCGCAGCGTTCACCCCGAGCGGCTCGCACGGGCACCCGGCCACGCTCCCCAGCCGGCCGTGACGGCCGAGCCCACCCAGCCACCGACAACTCACTGACTTCTTCGACTGAAAGGAGGTGCGCGATGTTCGCCACCATGATCCTGCTCGGACTGCTCGCGGCGACGGCGGTCACGTCGTCGCTGGTGCAGTTCCGCCGCGACGGCTACCGCCGCACGCCGGCCATCTAGGCCGAAGCCTCGATCCGCCTGATGCGCCGATGCCCTGATGCCTGCAACGCCGAACGGATGCGCCCGCCATGGGCGCATCCGTTCTGGCGTCTGGGTGGCGACGGCGGATGCCGCGTGCTCCGGCGCTACCGCCGGTCGCCGCCATCCTCGCCGTCGTGCGTCGGCGTGAGCACGACCTTGCCTCGGAGGGCGCCGGCCTCGCCGAGGGCGTGCACGGCGGCGAGCTCCTCGAGCGGGTAGTGCGCGCTCACGTCGACGCGCAGCTCACCGGCGTCCACGAGTTCGGACAGGTGCGCCAGCTGGGCGGCGTCGCTGCGCGTGAGGATGCTCACGGTGCGGAGGTCGGTGCCGGGCGGCACCTCGCCGGGCGTCGTCGTCGAGACGAAGACCCCACCGGGCTTCACGAGCGAGACGAGTGCCGCGGTCTGCTCGGGCGACGTGCGCACGAGGTTCAGCACGACGTCGACGGGCTCGGTCACGGCGTCGACCACGGAGGTCGTCGTGTAGTCGATGACCTGCGACGCGCCGAGTGCGGTCACGGCGTCGCGGCTTCGCGCGCTCGCCGTGGCGATCACGGTCGCGCCGGCCGCAGCGGCGAGCTGCACGGCGAAGCCGCCGACCCCGCCTCCGGCGCCGTTCACGAGCACGCGCTGCCCCGCACGGACGCCGCCGTGCTCGACGATCGCCTGCCAGGCGGTGAGTCCGCTCGAGGCGAGGGCCGCGGCATCCGGAAGCGGAATCGAACGCGGCGCCGGGGCGATCAGCTCGGCGGGCACGACCGCGACCTCGGCGGATGCGCCGGGGCGGGTCATCGGGAGGAACGCGACGATGTCCTGGCCGACGAGGTCGGGCGAGACCCCCTCGCCGGCGGCGACGACGGTGCCACTGACGTCGATGCCCGGCACGTGGGGCAGCTCGACGGGGAACACCTCGGTGAGGTAGCCGGCGCGGATGGTGGCGTCGACCAGGTTGAAGGTCGTGCCCGCGACGCGGACGAGCACCTCGCCGGGGCCCGCCTCGGGGCGGGGGAGCTCGACGGGCTCGAGCACGGTCGGCTGGCCGTAGTGGGTGTACTGGATGGAGCGCATGGTGGTGGTGTCCTTCGTGGTGGTGTTCGTGGTCGTGGTGGTGGCGGTGTTCGTGGTGGTCATGGCCGGCTCAGGCCGCCAGTCGCGGGTAGTCGGTGTAGCCGCGCTCGCCGCCGCCGTAGAGGGTGGCGCGGTCGGGCTCGTTCATCGCGGCTCCCGCGGTGATGCGGTCGATGAGGTCGGGGTTGGCCAGCGCGAGGGCGCCCACGCTCACGACGTCGGCCAGGCCGTCGCGCACGTCCTGCGCACGACGCTCGATGTCGGCGCCGGCGCGGTTGAGCACGAGCCCGGTGGGCCAGCGGTCGCGGATGCTGCGGAGCAGCGCCTCGTCGCCGAGGTGCACGACGTGCAGGTAGGCGAGGTGCAGCGGGGCGAGCGCCGTGACGAGCGCGGGGTAGAGCTCGGCGACATCCGCCTCCTCGATGTCACCGAGGGGGCTTCCGGGGCTGATGCGGAACCCCACGCGGTCCGCGCCGATCTCGTCGGCGACGGCCGTGGCCACCTCGACCGAGAAGCGGACGCGTCCGGCGATGTTGCCGCCGTAGCCGTCGGTGCGGCGGTTGGCGTTGGTGCTCAGGAACTGCTGCAGCAGGTAGCCGTTCGCCCCGTGGAGCTCGACGCCGTCGGCGCCCGCGTCGACCGCGAGACGCGCGGCCCGGCGGAAGTCCGCGATGGTCTGCGCGAGGTCGGCCTCCGTCATCTCGCGCGGCACGGGCATCGGCTGCGGGCCGGTCGCCGTGAACATGTCGCCCTTGGCGGCGACGGCCGACGGCGCGAGCGGCGTGCGGCTGTGCGGGGTGTTCGAGGGGTGGGCGACGCGGCCGACGTGCATGAGCTGTACGACGAGGGTCGATCCGGCCTCGTGCACGGCGTCGGCGACCCGGCCCCATGCCTCCGCCTGCTCCTGGGTGTGGATGCCCGGCGTCGCGAGGTAACCCTGTCCGTCCTGCGACGGCTGCGTGCCCTCGGTGACGAGCATGGCCAGGGAGGCGCGCTGCGCGTAGTACTCGCGGGTGAGGTCAGTGACCAGTCCGTCGCCGGTCGCGCGGCTGCGGGTCATCGGGGCCATCGCGATGCGATGCGCCAGCTCGATGCGGCCGAGGCGGGTCGGCGACCACAGCACGTCGGCCGACGTCTCGGTGGGGGCGGGGTGTGTAGCGGTCATGTTCGATTAACTCCTTCGAATTCGAACTATCTGATACTCGACACAACGAGCGCCACGCCAGATCTATTTCCAATTCGAACAAGTTTTTGCCGTACGCTTTCGGGCATGCCAGACGTCACCGTACCCCCGGCCCTGCCGCCGGAGTTCGGCGTCTACTTCGCCCTGCTCGAAGTCAGCGCGCTCGTGCAGCACGGGGTCGAGGGCCAGCTGCGGCGCGACGGCGGCCTCAGCTTCGTGCAGTTCCAGATCCTCGCGATCTGCGGTGAGGATCCGTCGTCGCCGAAGAGCATGACCGACCTGGCCGACCGGCTCGTGCACAGCAAGAGCGGCCTGACCTACCAAGTCGGCCAGCTCGCGAAGGCCGGACTCGTGGAGCGGGTGCCGTCGCCGCGCGACGACCGCGGCGTGAACGTGACGCTCTCACCGAAGGGTGCCGAGCTGCTCGAACGGGTGCTGCCCGGGCACGTCGAGGTCGTGCGCGAGGTGCTCGTCGACGCGCTCGACGACGCCGACCGCGACGAGCTCACTCGCTTGCTCGGCACGGTCGTGCGCCACATGCGCTCCCGGCCGCCTCGCTCGGCGCGGCGGGCCTGACACGGATGCCGCGGCCGAGGCTTGTGGTCAGCCCCGGCAGTCGCTGGTCGGGCTACTCTTCGACGCCCGGGTCTCCGCCGTCGAGGCCGCCGTCGGTGGAGTCGGTGAGCGGCTCGGCGTTGCCGGGCGCCGCAGGCTGGTCGGTGTCGGGCGTGTCGCCACCGGGCTTCGAGTCCTTGGAGCGGTCGAGTGCGGCCTCGTCGAGGTCGGCCTGCTCGGGCGTGCCGCCGTTCGGCGTGGTGGAGTCGGTCATCGGTCGTCCCTCCGTTCCGATGGGCGCGCGCGTCGCGTCCTCATTCCACTCTGGGAGCCTGCCCGACCTGCGACAAGGGCTTGACCGCCGGCAGCTCCGCCGGCCCCAC
This sequence comes from Agromyces sp. P1_H4, assembly GCF_056405255.1. Lineage (NCBI taxonomy): Bacteria > Bacillati > Actinomycetota > Actinomycetes > Micrococcales > Microbacteriaceae > Agromyces > Agromyces sp. P1_H4. The sequence goes on from NZ_JBFUCL010000091.1 coordinate 7,937, forward strand.
CACGACCCGATCCTCGAAGAAGAACCGCGACAGCCGCACACGCAGCCGCTGCGCGACGGTGACCCGCCCGCGCTCGTCGGGAGCCAGCGTGAGCACCCGCGGGGCATCCGGAACCGCGATGCGCCAGCGCTCGGCCTCGCTGATCGGGCGGTGCACCTCGATGTACTCGCCACCGGGCAGGCGCACGATGCGGCCGGTCTCGTAGCCGTGCAGGAGCAGCTCGCGGTCCTTCTTCTGCAGCGCCAGGCACACGCGGTGGGCGATGAAGAAGCCGAGCACCGGCCCGAGCACCACGAGCACCTGCAGCACGAGGATCACGCCCTCGAACGTCAACGAGAAGTGCGTGGCGATGAGGTCGGCGCTGCCGGAAAGCCAGAGCACGCCGTAGAACACGACCGCGGCGACGCCGATGCCGGTGCGGGTCGGGGCGTTGCGCGGGCGCTCGAGCAGGTGGTGCTCGCGGTGGTCGCCCGTGATCCACTCCTCGACGAACGGGTAGACGGCGACGAGCAGCAGGTACGCGGTCACGACCGCGAGGGGCACGAGGATGGCCAGCGTCCAGGTGCGGTCGAGCCACTCGAACTCCCAGCCCGGGGGCACCAGCCGCAGCGCGCCGTCGAGGAATCCGGTGTACCAGTCGGGCTGGCTGCCGGCTCCGGCGCTGCCCGAGTCGGCAGGGCCGTAGAGCCAGATCGGGTTCACGGTGACCGCCGCCGAGACCAGCACGAGCAGGCCGGTGACGATCGCGAAGAGTCCGCCCGCGCGGGCGGCCGCGACGGGCATGGGGTCGCCGACCACGTTGTCCTCGGTGCGCCCGAGGCCCGGGAATTGCGGCGGCTCGTGCTGCCACGCGGCGAGCCCGCGCAGCGCGACGAGCAGGATCAGCAGCGCCGGGAACACCGCCACGTGCAGCGGGTACAGGTGCTCGATGACCTCGCCCGGGAACTCGCCGCCGAACAGCAGGTACGACAGCCAGGTGCCCACGACCGGGATGCCGAGCGCGATGCCCTCGGTGATGCGCAGGCCCGTGCCCGACAGCAGGTCGTCCGGCAGCGCGTAGCCGCTCCACCCGGTTGCAAGGGCGGCCACGAAGATGAGGAACAGCAGCACCCACATGCCCCGCCGCGGCCGCCGGAACGCGCCCGTGAAGAACGTCGTGAGCAGCTGCATGATGATCGCCGCGGGCAGCAGCAGCCCCGCCCAGTGGTGCGCCTGGCGGATGAGCAGCCCGCCCGGCAGGTCGAACGTGATGAACATGGTCGACGCGAACGCCTCCGACACCGTCGCGCCGTGCAGCGGCAGGTACCCGCCGGTGTACGTCGTCTCGTCGCTCGAGGGCGTGTAGAAGAACATCAGCAGCACGCCGGTGACCATCAGCACCACGATGCACGCGAGGGTCACCACGCCGAACAGGTTCGTCCAGTGCCGCGGCACCGTGCGCCGGCGCGCCTCGGCCTCGACGTCGCCGACGCGGTGGCCGAAGAACGTCAGGTTCCGGATGCCGCGGGCGAGCCGGTCGCTCACGGAGGGCCGCGGCATCCGTCGCTCAGTGGTCAGCGGCTCGTCGAGCGTGGGCTCGGCGTGCCGGCGGTCAACGGGCATGAGGGACACCTCCTGAGACGAACGCCTCGCGCGGCTGCTGCACCGAGAGCAGCGACACGATGTCGCGGCCGAGCACGAACGCGGTCAGCCACACGACGAGCACCCGGATCTTTCGCTCCCACGTCGGGATGGCCAGCACGTGGTAGCCGCGGTGCATGAGCCAGGCGAGCCAGCCGGTGATGACGAGGTTCTTGTACTGGAAGATGCCGCGGCCGAGCCCGAGCGTCGCGACGACACCGAGCGAGTCGTGCCGGTAGTCGCGCGGCTTCTCGCCGTGCAGGGTCGCGGCGATGTTGGCGGCGAGGCGCTTGCCCTGTCGCACCGCGTGCTGTGCGTTCGGCACGGTGAGGGCTCCGGATGCCGCGACGGCGAGATCGGGCACCGCGGCGTTGTCGCCGGCGGCCCACGCGTCGGGTACTGGGGCATCCGCCGTGCCGACCTGCAGGTCGGGGCGCACGATGACGCGGCCGCGCTCGTCGGTGGGAAGGTCGGTGTGCTTCGCGATCACGGGATGCGCGGCGTTGCCGGCCGTCCACACGATGAGGTTCGCGTCGAACTCCTCGCCGTTCGAGAGCACCACGTGCCCGTCGACCGCCGACATGACGCGGGCGCTCAGGTGCACGTGCCCGCCGCGGGCGCGGAGCGAGTCGACGACCCAGCGGCCCGGGGCATCCGTCACCTCGGGGAGGATGCGGTCGTTCGCCTCGACGAGGTGGAACGCGAGCTCCGAGAAGCGGATCTCGGGGTACGACTTCAGCAGCGCCGTCGCGAGCGACAGCAGCTCGCCGAAGCCCTCGACCCCCGAGAATCCGCCGCCCACGAACGCGAAGGTGAGCAGGCGCCGACGGTCGGGGCCTGGCTCCATGACGGATGCGCGGTCGAACGCGGTGAGCAGGCGGTCGCGGATGGCGACGGCCTCCTCGACGTGCTTCATGCCGATCGCCACCTCCTCGGCGCCCGGGATGGGCAGCACGCGGGTGACCGCGCCGGCGGTGACGACGATGAGGTCGTAGTCGACGGTGAAGTCGGGGCCGTCGGCCGGGCGCACCGTCACGGTCTTGTCGGCGTGGCTGATCATGGTCGCGCCGCCGGCGATGATGCGCGTGCGCTTCAGGTGGGAGCGCAGGGAGACCGCCGCGTGGCGCGCCTCGATGGATCCCGCGGCGACCTCGGGCAGGAACGGCTGGTACGTCATGTACGGCCGCGGGTCGATGATCACCAGCTCGGCCTCACGCGGCTTGAGGCGCTTCTCGAGCTTCCACGCGGTGTAGAACCCGGCGTACCCGCCGCCGACGATCACGATCCTGCGCATGTCCTCCTCCTTGTGTCTTCATCAGTTAAGACACCGGAGGGGGGTGATTTGTGACAGGTTCGGGGAGGTCGTTCGGCAGGATTCAGTTCTGGATCCCGCGGCTCGCGGCTCCGGGAATCCGCGGGGTCAGCCCTGCTGCACCGCGCTCACGGTGAGGAAGTCGGCGGTGCTCTCGCACGCCGGCACGGGCTGGCCGGTCGAGACGGTGACGGCGGTGAAGCTGTGCGGCGGATACACGAGCCAGGCGGCGCCCTGCACGACCGGGCAGTCGGGGAGCGGGCCGCCGTCGGGGTCGATGTTCACGGCGGTGAGCGGCGCGGCGACGGATGCCCCGGGCTCGAGCGTGAGCGTCTGCGGGTCGTCRTCGCCCACTCGGGTCGCGGCTTCGCCGATCTCGACGCCCGACGCGTCGACCACCGAGACGCCGGGTGCTCCGCGGAGCTCGCAGGAGGTGCTCCCCGTGTTCGTGAACACCACGTTGTAGTCGAGGTGGCCGGCGCTCGAGTCGACGTAGTGCACGTCGACCTTCAGGGCGGCGTCGGCGCACTGGCCGGCGGGCGCGTTG
>NZ_JBFUCL010000092.1:0-11411 GCF_056405255.1 Agromyces sp. P1_H4
CTCCTCGAGGTCGTCGTAGGCGAAGCCGAGGCGGTCGGCCTTGCGCCGGTTGCGCGTCGTGACGTCGGCCCTCGTGAGGATGTGCAGGCGTTCGAGCTGGTCGCCGGCGTCACGGACGTAGCGGCGCACTGCCGAGTCGCTCCACGCGGCATCCGCATACCCGAAGAACCGCAGGTGCAGCTCGATCAGCCGGGAGACCGCGGCGATCGTGTCGTTGTCGAAGCGCAGCGCGCGCAGGCGCTTGCGGGCGAGCTTGGCACCGACCACGTCGTGGTGGTGGAACGACACGAGGCCGCCCGCCTCGAGCTTGCGCGTCGCCGGCTTGCCGATGTCGTGCAGCAGCGCCGCGAGCCGCATGACCAGGTCGGGGGAGTCGAGGTTGCCGCGCGAGACCTCGTAGTCGATCGCCTGGTCGAGCACCGTCAGCGAGTGCTCGTACACGTCCTTGTGGTGGTGGTGCTCGTCGACCTCGAGCCGCAGCGCGGGGATTTCGGGCAGCACCCGGTCGGCCAGGCCCGAATCGACCAGCAGGCGGATGCCGCCGCGGGGCGACGCCGTCAGGAGGAGCTTCGACAGCTCGTCGCGCACCCGCTCCGCGGAGATGCGGTCGATCTCGGGCGCGAGCGCGGCCATCGCGTCGCGAGTGCCCTCCTCGACGTCGAAGCCGAGCTGGGCCGAGAAGCGTGCTGCACGCAGCATCCGGAGCGGATCGTCGCCGAACGACTGCTCGGGAGCCGCCGGGGTCCGCAGGGTCTTCGCGATCAGGTCCTCGACGCCGCCCGACGGGTCGACGAGCGCGAGCTGGGGGAGCCGGAGTGCGAGCGCGTTCACGGTGAAGTCGCGCCGCGTGAGGTCGTCTTCGAGGCTGGAGCCGAACACCACCTCGGGCTTGCGCGACTCGCCGTCGTAGGCGTCGGCGCGGTACGTCGTGATCTCGACCGTCTCGCCGGCGATCTTCGCGCCGATCGTGCCGAACGCCCGGCCGATGTCCCAGTGGGCGTCGGCGATCGGCTTGACGATGGCGAGGATCTCGTCGGGCGTGGCATCCGTCGTGAAATCGAGGTCGTTCGTGGCCCGACCGAGGAAGGCGTCGCGCACCGGGCCGCCGACGAGGGCCAGCTCGTGGCCCGCCGCATCGAACGCCGCCGCCAGCTTCGACACGGTCGGCGAAGCAGCCAGCTCGCCCAAACGGTCGAGGGCCGCCGCGACACTCTGCATGCCCCTATGTTAAGCGGACCCGTCGAGCGCGTGCGTGCGCGGCCCCGCCTGTGGACGCCGAGCGGATGCCCCGGGGCCACGCCGTAGAATCGCCTGCATGGTGGACGAGTCGATCCCTGCGCGCCCGCGCGCCGACTCTCCCACCCGACGCACTCGCCCACTTTCCCGGCCGGCCCGATTCGCCCTCGGCGGCGCCGMGTTCGTGGCCGTCGCCACCATGGTCGGGGCGCCCATCGCCGCCAACGCCGGCGTCGACCCGGCAGCCGCGTTGCAGGCGGTGCTGCCCGTTCCGGACGCCTCCTCGCACATGGATGCCGCAAACGGCATACGACCGGCGGGGCCGTCGCGGGCCGTCGACGACGACAGCGGGCTGCGCGTGAGCGTGTCGCCCACCATCTCGAGCACCGTCTCGCTCGGTGCGCCCGTCGCGATCTCCGTCGAGATCGAGAACGCCACGGGTGAGGCCCTCGCTCCCGGCGTCGTGCGCCTCGTGCGCGCCGACGCCGACATCGACGACGCCGGTGAGCTCGACGAGTGGCTCGCCGCCGAGCAGGGCGGCGACCAGGCGGCCGACTCGGATGCCGCGGGCATGGTGCCGATCGCCGACGGCGAGGCGCGGGGGCTGCCGGCAGGGGGAGCCACCGTGGTGTCGTTCACGGTCGCCCCCGACGCGTTCGCCGAGCTCGCGGACTCGCCCGTGATCGGGCTGGGCGCCGAGCTCCTCGTGGGAGACACGGTCGTCGCCTCGGGTACGTCGGCCTACGCCAACGCCGACGTGCCGGCATCGGGCTCGGTCGCCGTGGCCCTCGCCGCACCCGTCACGACGCCCACGACCGGCGGCGCCGCGGGCCTGATCGACGTCGACCAGCTCACCAACTGGACGAGCCCCACCGGGCTCCTCACCCGACAGCTCGACGCACTCGCCGGCCGCCGCGTGGCCATCGGCATCGACCCGCGCATCATCGCGTCGATCCGCGTGCTCGGAACGACCGCGCCGCCCACCGCGACCGCGTGGCTGCAGCGCCTCGCCGAGCTGCCCAACGAGATCTTCCCGCTGGCCTACTCTGATGCCGACGTCGCGGTGCAGGCGCAGGTCGGACTCCCCGCGTTGCTCGGCCCGACGTCGTTCGCCGACGCGATGGATCCGGCGAACTTCCCGGCGGGCGGGAGCTCGATCGGCGTCGGCGCCGAAGCCGAGCAGGACGCGACCGGCACGCCCACGGCCTCGGCGACCGATGCGCCCACGCCGCAGCCGACCCCGGGCACCCTGCCCACGAACGAACAGCTCCTGTCGTGGCCGTACACGCGCACCGACCTCGCGTGGCCGGGCGACGACACGGTGGCCACCGGCGACCTCGGCTTCTTCGCGGCATCCGGGCTCACCACCTCGATCCTGGCCCCGGGCAATGTCGAGCCGGTGGGCGGCGTCGCCCCGTCCTCGGCGACCATCGACGGCTCGACCGCCCTCGTCGCCGACGGCGCGCTCACTGAGCCGTTGCGAGCGGCAGCCACCGCCTCGACCGACACCGAGTGGCGCGAGGCGACCGGCCAGGTGCTCGCCTCGCTCGCGCTCGATGCGGGCACGGCGCGCACGACCGTGTTCGCGACGTTCGACCGTGGCTCCGTCTCGCAGGTCGCTCGCGTCTCCGCGCTCATCGACGAGATCGGCAACTCGCCGTGGTCCACCCTGGCCGGGCTCTCCGAGGCGATCGGGGCACCCCCCGAGGCGCGCACCCTGATCGATGAGCCCGAGTCGGATGAGCGCCGGGCGCAGGTCTCGCGGCTGACCGAGGTCGAAGCACAGGTCACCGAGTTCTCCACCGTCCTCACCGATCCGGCGCTGCTGACGGGTCCGGTGCGCCGCGAGCTGCTCTCACTGTTCGACGTGGCGTGGCTCGATGACCTCGAGGCGTGGAACGGCGTCGCCACCGACTGGCTCGTCGCCCAGCGAGGCGTGCTCGGGTCCATCTCGGTCGTGCCGAGCAGCACCATCAACGTCGTCTCGACCGAGACCGGCGTGCCCACGACCATCGAGAACACGCTGCCCTATCCGGTCACCGTCGTGGTCGACGTCAGCCCGTCCAACGGACGCCTCATCGTCGAGGAGCAGGTCGAGCAGACCGTCGAGCCGCAGTCCCGCTCCACGGTGCGCGTGCCCGTCGCCGCCGGCGTCGGCAACGGCGAGGTCACGCTGACCGTGTCGCTCGCCTCGACGTCCGGTGTCCCGATCGGCACGCCGGTCGACATCGCCGTCAACGTGCAGGCCGACTGGGAGGGACTCGGCGCCGCGATCCTCGCGGCGATCGCGGTCGTCGTGTTCGGCCTCGGCGTCTGGCGCAACATCCGGCGGCGACGCCGTGACCGGGCCGCGGCTGCCGAAGCCGCCGGTCCCGAGGCCGCCCGTCCTGAGAGCGAGGCTCCCGAGACCGCCGAACCCGACACAGCCGAACCCGAGACCGAGGCGATCACCGATGCCGACCCCAGCCAGCCCGCCCGAGTCGCACCCGACGCCGGCGACGACCCGACCGGCAGCCCCCGTGGCTGACGACGACCGTATCGGCCGCGCCAGCGCGTTCCTGGCATCGGGCACCATCGTCTCGCGCGTGCTGGGGTTCGTGAAGGCGATCATCGTCGCCGCCACCATCGGCGTGGTCGGGTCCGCAGGGGCTGACGCGTTCGCCGTCGCCAATGGGCTTCCCAACACCGTCTACGTCATCGTCGCGGGCGGCGTGCTGAGCGCCGTGCTCGTGCCCCAGATCGTGCGCGCCGGCTCGCACGCCGATGGCGGCGGCGCGTACATCAACAAGCTGCTCACGGTCGCGCTCGTGATCCTCGCGGGCGCCACGATCATCGCCACCGCGCTCGCACCCCTCCTGGCCCTGCTGTACGGGGCGACCCTGCCGCCCGCCACCCTCGACCTGGCCATCGCCTTCGCGTGGTGGTGCCTTCCCCAGATCTTCTTCTACGGCCTCTACACGCTCCTCGGCGAAGTGCTCAACGCCCGCCGGAGCTTCGGGCCGTTCACCTGGGTTCCGGTGCTCAACAACATCGTGGCGATCGCGGGACTCCTCGTGTTCGCCGCGCTCTTCGGGGTCGATCCCGACGGCACGAGGTCGGCCGACGCCTGGACGCCCGGCATGGTCGCCGTGCTGGCGGGCTCGGCGACCGCCGGCATCGCGGCGCAGGCGCTCATCCTCTTCTGGTTCKGGCGCCGCATCGGCCTGCGCTACCGTCCCGACTTCGCGTGGCGCGGTGTTGGCCTCGGCACCGCCGGCCGCATGGCGGGTTGGACGTTCGGCATGCTGCTGCTCACGACGCTCGCGGGCATCGTGCAGTCGCTCGTGCTGGGCACGGCCTCCGGAAGCGACAACGCCTCGGTCGCCGCGGTCGACTACGCGTGGCTCATCTTCATGCTCCCGCACTCCGTGATCACCGTGTCGATCGCGACCGCGTACTTCACCCGCATGAGCGAGCACGCCGCGCGCGACGACCACGACAAGGTCCGCGACGACGTGTCCAGCGCGATCCGCGGCATCACGCTCATCATCAATCTCGCCGCCGCGGTGCTGCTCGTCATCGCCTATCCGTTCGCCGCCGTGTTCGAGACCGGCAGCTTCCCCGACACCGCGGCCCTCGGCAACGTCGTCATCGCGTTCACCCTCGGCTTGGTGCCGTTCTCGATGCTGTTCGTCGTGCAACGCACGTTCTATGCACTCGGCGACACCCGAACGCCGTTCCGCTTCACGCTCTTCCAGGTCATCGTGTTCACGGCAGGTGCGTTCTCATGTCTCCTGCTCCCCAAGGACCTGCTTGCTGCCGGCATCGCCCTGGTCACGACGATCGCGTGCATCGCTCAGCTCACCGTTGCCGCATGGCTGCTGCGGCGTCGCCTCCACACACTCGACGGGCGGCGCATCCTCGGCGGCTTCGCTCGCTCGCTCGCAGCGCTCGTGCTGCCCCTCCTCGCGGGCGTCGGACTCCTGATCCTGCTCGGCGGCACCGTGGAAGGCGGGTTCGCCGTCTCCGGCATCTTCGGCGCCGTCGTCTCCATGGCCACCATCGGCACGGTCATGGCCGTGCTCTACTTCGGCGGCCTGTGGCTGCTGCGCTCGCCCGAGCTTCGCGGGTTCGCCACGCCGCTGGTGGCGCGTCTCCGCCGAGGCTGAGCCCGCGGCATCCGACCCTCGCTGTCGCACCGGGGGCGAAGGAATACGCGCCGCCTAGACTGTGTTCACCATGACGGTGGCTCTTCGGCTCGCCCGATCCACCGAAGCAATGTGACGACAGGAGTGGAAGTGCGCGACATCATCATCATCGGCTCTGGGCCGGCCGGATTCACGGCCGCGATCTACGCCGCGCGCGCCGAGCTGAAGCCCCTCCTCATCGCCAGCTCCGTCGAGATCGGCGGCGAGCTGATGAACACGACCGAGGTCGAGAACTACCCCGGGTTCCCCGACGGCATCATGGGTCCCGACCTGATGGCGAAGTTCCAGGCGCAGGCCGAGCGGTTCGGCACCGAGGTCGTCTACGACGACGTGGTCGAGCTCGAGCTCGACGGGCCGGTCAAGCGCGTCAAGCTCGGCAACGGCGAGACCCACGAGGCCACGACGCTCATCTACGCGACCGGTTCGGCCTATCGCAAGCTCGGCCTCCCCGAGGAGGAGATCCTCTCGGGCCACGGCCTCTCGTGGTGCGCCACCTGCGACGGCTTCTTCTTCCGCCAGAAGACGATCGCCGTGATCGGCGGCGGTGACTCCGCGATGGAGGAGGCGACCTTCCTCACGCGGTTCGCCGACAAGGTCTACGTCATCCACCGTCGCGACTCCCTCAAGGCGTCGAAGATCATGCAGCAGCGCGCGTTCGACAACGAGAAGATCGAGTTCGTCTGGAACGCCGAGATCGCCGCGATCCATGGCACCACGGCCGTCACGGGAGTCACGCTCCGCGACACCGTGACCGGCGACCAGCGCGCGCTCGACCTCGACGGCCTGTTCGTCGCCATCGGCAACGACCCGCGCACGCACCTCGTGCACGGCAAGCTCGACCTCACACCCGAAGGCACCATCTGGGTCGACGGTCGCACGTCGAAGACCTCGGTGCCGGGTGTCTTCGCGGCCGGCGACGTGATCGACCCGCACTACCGGCAGGCCATCACGGCCGCCGGTTCGGGCACGGTCGCCGCGCTCGACGCCGAGCACTACCTCGCCGCCCTCGGCAACGAGCAGGCCGCCGAGGCGCTGCTCGAGAACGAATTCGTCGCGGTCGACTGACCCGACGCGACATCCGCTTCACCAAAAGGAGAACGCAATGACTGCACGCGCAGTGACCGAGGCAACCTTCGAGCAGGAGGTCCTCAACAGTGAGAAGGCCGTCCTGGTCGACTTCTGGGCCGAGTGGTGCGGCCCGTGTCGCATGGTGAGCCCGATCCTCGACCAGATCGCGACCGAGCACGCCGACAAGCTCGACATCGTGAAGCTGAACGTCGACGAGAACCCGCAGCTCGCGATGAAGTACCAGATCACCGCGATTCCCGCGTTCAAGGTCTTCGAGAAGGGCGAGGTCGTCAAGACCGTCATCGGCGCGAAGCCGAAGCCCGCACTCGAGGCCGACCTCGCCGCCTACATCTCGTAGTCGGCCGCCTCGCATACGCAGAGACCCGCCCGGCACACGCCGGGCGGGTCTTTCGCGTTTCCAGGGCTCCATCCGTCGATCCACGATCGCGATCGGGGCTCCGGATGCCGCGGGCCGCACGTGTCGTCATCTCGAACGGCCCGCCCGAACCCAGCAACTAGCATGAATATCCTGAGCAGAAACGGAAGTGACGTGACCTCTGACGGCGTCCCCCAGCGGACCGGCAACAACCTCGACCCTTGGTACGCGAACTACGCCGAGCGAGCTGCCGGCCTGGCCGCCTCCGAGGTCCGAGCCCTGTTCGCCGTCGCGTCGCGTCCCGAGGTGGTCTCGCTCGCCGGCGGCATGCCGTTCGTTTCGGCGCTTCCGCAGGAGCTCATCGTCTCGTCGATGGAGCGCGTCATGCGCACGCAGGGTCCGACGGCGCTGCAGTACGGGTCGGGCCAGGGCATCCCCGAGCTCCGCGAGCACATCCTCGACGTCATGTCCCTCGAGGGCATCCGCGGCTCGGTCGACAACGTCGTGACGGCGACCGGGTCGCAGCAGGCCCTCGACCTCGTCGCGAAGCTCTTCATCGATCCGGGAGATGTCATCCTCGCCGAGTCGCCGAGCTATGTCGGTGCCCTCGGCGTGTTCCGGTCGTACCAGGCGAGCGTCGTGCATGTCGCGATGGACGAGGACGGACTCATCCCCGAGGCGCTCCGACAGACGATCGCACACCTGCGCGGACAGGGTCGGCGCATCAAGTTCCTCTACACCATCCCGAACTTCCACAATCCGGCCGGCGTCACGCTCGCGGCGTCGCGTCGGCCCGAGATCCTCGAGATCTGCCGCCAGAACGAGATCCTCGTGCTCGAGGACAACCCCTACGGCCTGCTGCACTTCGATGAGCCGGCACCGAACGCGCTCCGCTCGCTCGACGAGGACGGCGTCATCTACCTGGGCTCGTTCTCGAAGACGCTCGCCCCTGGATTCCGCGTCGGCTGGGCTCTCGCGCCGCACGCCATCCGCGAGAAGCTCATCCTCGCCGCCGAATCGGCGATCCTCTCGCCGAGCTCGTTCAGCCAGCTCGTCGTGTCGGAGTACCTGTCGAGCACTGACTGGCGCGCGCAGATCGACACGTTCCGAGGTGTGTATCGGGAGCGCAAGGACGCGATGATCGAGGCGCTGGGGGAGTACCTCCCGCAACTCAGCTGGACGAATCCGAACGGCGGCTTCTACGTCTGGGTCACCATGCCAGATGTGCTCGATTCGAAGCAGATGCTGCCGCGGGCGGTGCGAGAGCTGGTCGCCTATACGCCCGGCACCGCGTTCTTCGCCGATGGTCGCGGGCGGCACGCCATGCGACTGTCGTTCTGCTATCCGACGCCCGAGGCCATCCGCGTCGGCATCCGTCGGCTCGCCACGGTCGTCAACGGCGAACTCGACCTCCTCGACACCTTCGCCGGCACCGGCACGCTGCAACTGCCGCCCAGCTCCGGCTACGAATCCGCCCCGCCGTCCGACCTCAAGTAGTGGAGAAACCCCAGATCATGAGCGATTCCAAAGGTCTCTACGTGGTTGTCCTGGCGGGCGGCATCTCCCACGAGCGCGATGTCTCACTGCGGTCGGGGCGGCGAGTCGCCGACGCGCTGGTGTCTGCCGGGCACCGAATCGTGCTGCGCGACCCCGATGCGTCGTTGCTGCCGTTCCTCGCGACCGAGCAACCCGACGTGGTGTTCCCCGCCCTGCACGGATCGAGCGGTGAGGACGGCTCACTGCTCGAGCTGCTGGCCGGCCTCGGCGTCGCCACCGTCGGCTCGACGGGTGCTGCAGCGCGCCGCGCATGGTCGAAGCCCTTGGCCAGCTCGGTCGTTGCCCAGGCCGGACTCGCCGTTCCCCAGTCGATCGTGCTGTCGCACGAGGCCTTCCGCGAGCKGGGCGCCGCGAGCGTGCTCCGGGTCGTGCGCTCGGCCCTCGAGGGCGACCTCGTGGTGAAGCCCGGTTCCGGCGGATCGGCGCAGGGCGTCACCATCGTCGACGACACCGACGCCCTGCCTCGCGCGATGGTGGAGGCCTTCACCTACGACGATGTCGCCGTGGTCGAACGTCGCATCGTCGGCACCGAGATCGCCGTCGCGGTGATCGATACGGGCGACGGCCCGCAGGCGCTCATCCCGGTGGAGATCGAGCCGTCGGCGGGGGTCTACGGGTTCCAGGCGAGGTACAACGCCGGCGAGACGACCTTCTATGCGCCGTCCCGCTTGAGCGACGAGGTGGCCGCTGCGGTGTCGGATGCCGCGGTGCTCGCGCACCGCACCCTCGGACTCCGCGACCTCTCCCGCGTCGATTTCATCGTCGACGCCGACGGCACCCCATGGTTCCTCGAGGCGAACGTGATCCCCGGCCTCACCGAGACGTCGCTGCTGCCTCTCGCAATCGAGGCGTCGGGCACGAATGCGAGCACTGTGTACAGCGGGCTCGTGCGAGYCGCATCCGCTCGCGCCGCGTGAGTCGACCCTCGATTCGAGCGTGAAACGGCGCGATTCAGTTCGCCAGGAACGATTCTGCGGCCAGCCTCGTCCTAGACGCCCTCGAGTTCCTCGCCCAGGTCGCTGAGAATGCGACGGAGATCTTGGACCGTCRCGAAATCAATGCTGATCTGGCCTTTCCGAGCCCCGAGCGCGATACTGACGCGGGTGTTGAGGCGGTCACTCATGCGGCCGGCAAGATCGTCGAGGAAATCCTGGCGCTTGCCCGCCGCCGGCTTCGCGCGCGACGGTTTCGGCTCGCTCGACGCGATCGCCTCAGCCGCGCGCACCGAGAGATCCTCGTTCACGATCTTGTCGGCGAAGCGCTGCATCGCCTCGGGGTCGTCACCAGAGGCGAGGATCGCCCGGGCGTGACCTGCGCTGAGGACCCCGGCGGCGACGCGGAGCTGGACCGGCTCGGGGAGCTTCAGCAGGCGAAGCGTGTTCGAGATCTGGGGACGTGATCGTCCGATGCGCGAAGCCAGCTCCTCCTGGGTGATGCCGAAGTCGGCCAGCAACTGCTGGTACGCCGATGCCTCTTCCAGCGGGTTGAGCTGCGACCGGTGCAGGTTCTCGAGCAGCGCGTCGCGGAGCATGGCTTCATTGGCCGTGTCCTTGACCACCGCGGGGATCGTGTCGAGGCCGGCTGCCTTCGTGGCGCGCAGACGTCGCTCGCCCATGACCAGCTCGTACTTGCCGGGCTGGTCGGGGTGGGGGCGCACGACGATCGGCTGAAGAACACCGAACTCGCGCACGCTGTGCACGAGCTCGGCGAGATCCTCGGGGTCGAACACGCTGCGCGGCTGGTGCGCATTCGGCACGATGTCGTCGGGATTCAGGCGGGCAAGTCGTGCCCCCGGGACAGCGAGGAGTCCCTCGCTCGCCGCCGCTTGCTCGACCACCGCAACCGCGGTGGGGGACTGGGAGTCGGAGTCGGGGAAGAAGACGTCGACCGGTCGGTTCGGGCGAGGCGTGTCCTCGCCCGTGGGAATCAGTGCGCCGATGCCACGGCCGAGTCCGGTTCGCTTGGTTGCCATCAGTGGTCGTCCTTCTGGTTCACTGCGCCGCGAAGCGCGATCTCTGCCGCTGCCTCGCGGTACGACAAGGATCCGCTCGAGCTGAAGTCGTAGCTGATCACACTCTGGCCGTAGCTCGGTGCCTCCGACACTCGGACGGACCGCGGAATGATCGTCTCCAGCGTCTGGGCGGGGAAGTGGTCGCGTACTTCTTGCGCGACCTGCTGCGCCAGATTGGTGCGGGAGTCGTACATCGTGAGCAGGATCGTCGAAAGTCGCAATTCGGGATTGAGGTGCTTCTCGATCAACTCGATGTTGCTCAGCAGTTGGGAGAGTCCCTCGAGCGCGTAGTACTCGCACTGGATGGGAATGAGCACCTCTCGGGCCGCGACGAAGGCGTTGATGGTGAGAAGGCCCAATGACGGAGGGCAGTCGATGAAGACGTAATCGTACGGACGCTCCATGTCGGCGAGGTGTCGATCGAGTGCCCTGCGAAGTCGCTGCTCCCTCGCCACGAGAGACACGAGCTCGATCTCGGCGCCGGCGAGGTGGATGGTCGCGGGTACGCAGTCGAGTGATTCGTGTTCGGTCGATGGACGCACGACATCGGCAAGGGGGAGGTCCGCGACGAGCACGTCGTACACGCTCTGCTGCTCGGAGCGATGGTCGACCCCGAGCGCCGTCGAGGCGTTGCCTTGAGGATCGAGGTCGATGACGAGCACGTGGGCGCCGGAACGGGCGAGTGCGGCGGCGAGGTTGACCGCGCTCGTCGTCTTGCCGACGCCACCCTTCTGGTTCGAAATGGTCAGGACCCGGGTACTTGCCGGCAGGGGAAGCACCGCTTCGTCCAGGGCGATGCGGCGCCGAGTCTCTTCGGCAAGTTGATCGGCCAGGGGAGTTCCTCCGTGTTGGACGTCCGTTTCACGTGAAACGGGGATGGGTGGCAGAGTGGGAGCGTCCGTTTCACGTGAAACGGTCGGCGAGGTGTCCGTGGATGCGGTGCCATCGGCGGGGACCCGGAGCCGGAGATCAAGCG
>NZ_JBFUCL010000093.1:0-11408 GCF_056405255.1 Agromyces sp. P1_H4
GTGGCAGACGCGAGCGGGGCAGTCATGCGCCCGCCGGCCCGGAGCGGGGGAGCTGCGACATCCGCGTCACCGTCTGCCACTCGGGATGGCGCACGAGGCTCCGCATCGCACGTGCGAGGGGCGGATGCCGCAGCCCGGCCTCCTCGATGAGCGGACCCGCGAGCACCTCGTCGGTCGTGCCGGTGCCGACCACACGGCCGTCCTGCATCACGGCGACCCGGTTCGCGTAGTCGGCCACGAGCTGCAGGTCGTGCGTGACGACGAGCACCGTCGTGCCCTCGCCGTTCAGCGTGCGGAGCAGGTCGAGGAGCTCGGTCGCGCGGGCGCGGTCCTGGCCGAAGGTGGGTTCGTCGAGGGCGAGCACGGGGGCTCCGGCGACGAGGGCCGTGCCGACCGAGAGTCGCCGCTTCTGCCCGCCCGAGAGGAGGAACGGATGCCGGTCGGCGTACTCGACGAGATCGAAGCGCCGCAGCATCCGCTCGATCTCATCGTGTCGTTCCGCCTCGGGAACGCCCTGGAACCGGAGGCCGGTGTCGAGCTCACCGGCGACGGTGTCGGCGACGAACTGGTGCTCGGGATTCTGGAACACGAAGCCGATGCGCTGTGCGCGGTCGCGCGCGTCGGCCCGTTGCGGGTCCATGCCGAGCACGTCGACGAGCCCGCCCGTGCGGGGCGCCACGCCCGCGATCGCCTGCAGCAGGGTGGTCTTGCCGGCGCCGTTCGTGCCGACGATGGCGAGGAAGTCGCCGGATGCCACGTCGAGGTCGACCCCGTGCACCACGACCGGTCCGCGGCGGCCGCCCCTACGCACCGACACGTCGCGCACCGTGATGGCGGGTGCGGCAGAGGGTGCGAGCGCGGTCGCGGGCGTCGTGATGGGTGCGGGCAAGACGTAAGTCGCCTCGAGCGCACCGGCGAGCTCGGACGGCGTGAGCGGAAGCGGATCGATCGCCACTCCCGCCGACCGCAGGCGCATGGCCGCGAGGGTCGAGACGGGCAGCCACACGCCGAGTTCGAGCAGCTCGCCCGCCCGGCCCTGCAGCACGTCGCGCACGGCTCCGTCGATGACGAGGCGGCCCGCCGCGTCGAGCACGACCACCCGGTCGACGAGGTCGACGGCCGCGTCGAGGTTGTGCTCGATCAGCACGATGGCGTGGTCGCGGTCGTCGGCGAGCTCGCGGAGCACCGCGTACACCTCGTCGATTCCAGCCGGGTCGAGGTTCGCCGTCGGCTCGTCGAGCACGAGCACCGGTGAGGCCAAGGCGAGGGCGCACGCGATCGCGAGTCGCTGCCGGCCGCCGCCCGACAGCACGTCGGGGTTGTCGCCCCGGCGGTCCCACAGCCCGACGAGCTTCAGGGCGCGCTCGGCACGTTCGAGCACCTCGGCCGCGGGAACGAGCCGGTTCTCGGGGCCGAACGCGACCTCGTCGAGCAGGGTGCCCGTCACGACCTGGGCGTCGGGATCCTGGAAGACCATGGMGACGTGCTCGCTGAGCTCCGCGACCGTGCGCTCGCGCGTGTCGGCGCCGCCGACCCGCACCGACCCCTCGAGCTCGGCCGCCACAGCGTGCGGCACGAGACCGTCGAGCGCGAGGGCGAGCGTCGACTTGCCGCATCCCGACGGCCCGAGCACGAGCACGACCTCGCCGGCCCGGATGTCGAGTGACACGCCGTCGGGCGTCGCGCGGGCGGTGCCCTCGTGCCGGATGCGCACGGCATCGAGCTCGAGCAGCGGGGCGGTCATGGAGCGGCTCCCGGTTCGGAGCCGGCGGGGGCCGGCGGAGCGGAGACATCGCCGACGATGCCGGCTTAGGACAGCCTAACTTGCCGCACCGACGGTCGATCGGCGGCGGGCGAGCGCACCGACCCGTGGGGCGTCAGCCGACCCGCGTGCCCACAGTTCTCGCTGCCGCCGCCTCGAGCTCCGCCGCGATCATCCCGAACGTGTCCACGTCCCGGATGCGGCGGGCGAGTGCCCGCGCCCGCTCCCGGTATCCGGGGTCGCCGAGCACGCGCTCGACGCCCGCGCGGACGTCGGCGGCGGGCGGCGTCCCCGTCTTCAGGTTCACGCCGCCGCCGGCCCACTCCACGCGCGTCGAGACCTCGGGCTTGTCCTCGGTGTCGCCGGCGGCGACGATCGGCACGCCGTGGCTCAGGGCGTACTGGGTGCCGCCGAACCCGGCGTTCGTCACGAACACGTCGACCTTCGGCATCAGCAGGTCGTAGGGCAGGAACTCGGCGGCGCGCGCGTTCGACGGCAGCGGGCCGACCTCCTCGACCGGCCGCCCACCGGTGGCGACGACGACAAGCACGTCGCCGCCGTCGAGMGCGTCGAGCGTGGGACGCACGAGGCGGCCGAAGTCGGCGTTGTCGATGGTGCCCTGGGTCACGTGCACGACCGGTCGATCGCCGTCGAGCTCGTCCCACCACGCGGGAAGGGCGCCGGCCACGGGCGCCGGGGGCAGCACCGTGCCGACGAAGCGCAGGTTGGGCGACAGGTCGCTGCGCGGATACTCGAACTCGGCGGGCGAGAGCTGCAGGAACCGGTCGAACCGGCGCGAGAAGTCGAGCACGAACGCGTCGAGGTCGGGCCGGCCGAGCGAGCGCATGGTCTCGTTCGCGAGCCGCTGCGAGGCCCGGAACAGCACGCGCTGCACGAGCACGTTCAGCACGCGGTTGCGGAGCCGCCCGACACGCCCCGGCATCGGCGCGAGGCCGAGCCCGTAGGGCGCGACATCCGGGCTCGACTGGCTGAGGGGTACCACCCCGACGGCCAGCACGGGCGGGCGGGTCGCCGGATCGTCGAGGAGCAGCGGCAGGATGCCCGCGAACGCGGCGTCGACGAGGATCGCGTCGGGAGCGACCTCCGCCAGGGCGGCCTCGACCCCGCGGAACTGGGCGGGCACCRTCTTCACGAAGATGGTCTGCACGTCGTACTGGAGCTTGCCGATGCCGCGGTGACGGTCCCGGTCGGGCAGGTGCTCGGCCATGCGGCGGTCGTCGAGGTCGGCGATGCCGCTCAGGGCGCGGTGGGCGGCGCCGGTGGCGACGACCGCATCGTGGAAGCGGGAGCCGGTGAGCACGGTGACGTCGTGGCCACGCGAGACGAGGTCGCGGGCGATGGCGAGCAGGGGCGCGACGTGACCCTGGATGGGGCTCGCGCACAGCAGGTAGGTGGACATGTGCAGCGAAGCTACGAGCGTCCGGATGCCGCGGCAAGCGATTCGGGCGCCGTTCGGTGCTGTCCCGGGCGAAGTTCAGGGCTGACACCGAGCGGATTCGCAGCAGACGGTAGGTTTTGGAGCGCAGTCTCGGGAATGCCCAGATCAGCCCAGAGGTTGTATCAATGTCCGGACGTGGAGCCACCACGTCGGAAGGAGGAGAACGTGGGCATCAGTTACGTCGAGTTCGAAGACGAAGCCGGAGTCCTGCGTCGCTACCGCAAGCACGCGAACGGCCGGGGCCTCGTCGCCACGACCGCGAAGGTGGACGCGACGGCATTCGTCGACCCGACCGCCTACGTCGACCCCGGTGCCGAGGTGCAGCGCGGAGCCCAGATCGGGCACGGCGCCTGGATCGACCGCGACGCCATCGTCGCGGAGCGGGCCGTGGTGGGCGTCAACGTCCACGTCGGCCGTCGGGCCGTGGTCGGCCGCAACGCCGTCATCGGCCCGTACGCCAGCGTCGGCGACGACGCGCGCGTGCAGAACGGCGCACGGGTCCCCCGTGAGATGACGGTCGCCGAGGGCGACGAGTTCCGGGCGACGGGCGACGACCTGCGCCGGCTCGGCCTCGCGGCCTGACGCCGCCGGTACGGCACGCGGAACCGCAGCAGACAGACGGATGCCCCGGGCGAGCGCCCGGGGCAGACTCATGCCTGGGGGGCGTCAGCCGAGCAGTTCGCGCGCCAGCAGCTCGAGCGTCTGCTCGCGGCCGGGCGCGGCATCCGTCGGCTCGGACTCGTGCGAGCCCGCGATCGGGGCGACCATGACCTCGTCGATGCCGTGCCGCGCGGCGAGGCGCCGCAGCTCGGAGGCAGCGCCGGCGGCATCCGCGATGATCCACCGCTGCTCCATCGCGGCGATGAGCTCGTCGCCGAGGGAGTCCGCGGGGGCCGCGGCCGCCTCCTCGATCGTCTCGAGCGGACGCATCGGGCGGTTGGTGCGCAGGCGCGCCATCGACCGCAGCTGCGGCAGGGCGCGAGCCCGCGCCTCCTCGACGGTGGGAGCGACGGAGGCGTTCACCGTCAGGAACGTCTCGGGCACGGGGTGCGCCTCGCTCGGCTGGTACTCGGTGCGGTAGAGCTCCAGTGCACGCTCGAGCCCCTCGCCCGAGAAGTGGTTCGCGAACACGTAGGGCAGGCCGAGCGACGCGGCGAGCTTCGCCGAGTAGTCGCTCGAGCCGAGCAGCCACAGCGTCGGCACGTCGGCGGCCGCGGGCGTCGCGGTGATCGCGTACTCGCGCCCGCTCGTCAGGCGCAGCGACGCGCCGTCGGGGGAGAGCAGGCTCAGGATGTCGGCGATGTGATCGGGGAACCGGTCGACGTCCGCGGTCGGCCCCGAGATGCGCAGCAGCTGCGTGATCACCGGGTCGCTGCCCGGCGCGCGGCCGATGCCGAGGTCGATGCGCCCGGGCGCGAGCGCCTCGAGTGCGGCGAACTGCTCGGCCACGACGAGCGGTGCGTGGTTCGGCAGCATGACGCCGCCCGACCCCACGCGGATGCGCTCCGTGCGTGCCGCGGTCGCCGCGATCAGCACCGGCGGCGTCGTCGACGCGACGGCCGGCATGTTGTGGTGCTCGGCGAACCAGTAGCGGGTGTAGCCGGTTCGGTCGGCGAGCTGCGCCAGGCGCACGGATGCCGCGACGGCGCCCGCGCTGGTCTGGCCGGTCCGCACGGGAACGAGGTCGAGCACGGAGAGTCGGAGCGTGTCAGTCATCGATTGATGCAACCCCGCCGCCGTGCCCCGCTATTCCGGCGACCGCCGACGTGACCTGTCGGCGTGACCCGGCAGATCGGGCCGGCGGGTCGTCCACGGGGACTGTCGCTCGTGCCCAGCCCTTCATAGGCTGGGGTGCGAGCGACGATGCTGTCGCGAGACCTGGGGGAGGAACGCATGACGGTCCACTACGAACTGCCCACGACCGCCGATTTCGCCGCGCTGGCGGGCCCGCACCATCCGGCGATCACCGTCTACGCCTCGACGTCACCGGTCGTCAGCGAACGGGAGCGCGCCGAGGTCGCGGTGAAGAGCGCCTTCGACGAGGCCATCGAGCAGGTGAAGGCGTCGGGTGCATCGACCGCCGAGCTCGAGGCGCTGCGCCGGGCGCGCGACGGGATCATCGCCGACCAGGAGCTCTGGGCCGGACTCGCCAGGTCGCTGGCCATCTTCGTGGCGCCCGACTTCACCGAGGTGTTCGTGCTGCCCAACCAGCTCGACGACGCGCTGCACGTCGGCTCGCACTTCACGCTCGGGCAGCTGCTGCGTGCACCGAGCCAGGACCAGGAGGCGTACGCCGTGGCCGTGTCGGCCAACGAGTGGGCGCTCTGGCACGCCACGCCCACCGACCGGGCCGCGCAGATGCCGACCGACCCGACGCTGCCCAAGAACGCGGACGAGGCGGCGAACCGCGAGGCGGGCGATGCCGGCACGCGTCGGGTGGGCGGTCACGGCGACCGCGGCGCCAGCGAGGACGACCGTCGTGCGTCGACCCTCGACATCTACGCCAAGCGCGTCGCTGACGCCGTGAAGCAGGAACTCCAGCTGCACGATCCGGGCGATCGGGTTCCGCTGTTCGTGTTCGCCGCCGAGCCGACCCTGAGCCAGTTCATCGAACGCGCACGCAACCACCGTCGGGTCGTCCCGGTGCCGGGCGCGCCCGACCGACTCGGCGCCGCCGAGATCGACGAGGCCGTGCGGCACCAGCTCGCCGCCCTGAACATCAGCGAGGCTGACGCGGCCCTGCACGGGCTCGCCGAGGGCAGCGCCGGTCGTGTCGAGCGCGACCTCGCGGCGATCGGCCGCCTCGCCGCCGACGGCGCCGTCGAGACGCTGTGGTTCGACTTCACCACCTCGGTGAACGGCACGCTCGACCAGGAGTCGGGCGCGATCGAGTTCGCCACCGGCAACGGCGAGGGCGACGCGCTGCACGACGGCACGCACGCCGGCGATCTGCTCCCCCAGCTGGCGCTCCTTGTCATCGCGAAGGGCGGCAAGGTGGTCACCGTGCGCAGCGACGACCTCGACGGCAACGTGTGGTCGGGTCCGGCGATGGCCGAACTGCGGTTCGCGCTGGCCTAGCGGGCGGCTGCGACCGCGGCATCCGCTCGGCGTCGCGCGCCGCCGCCGGACTGCTGGGGAGGTGCCGACGCGGGCACGACGGGAAGGGTGAAGCCCTCACGCCAGCGGAAGCGGATCTGGACCTCCTGGGCGTGCGAGTCCTCGACCATCACCTCGACGTCCGTGTCGGTGACGACGCGGGGCCCTCGGGTCGAGGGCTCCTCGCGGAGCTCCAGCCAGAGGCTCTCGGGGTGGGGCACGACGCCCGGGTTGGCGGCCACGAGCCGCAGCTCCCAGCCGCTGGAGGGGCATAGGCCGCTCCCCGTCACCCGGATGAGGCGGCCCTCGGAGCTCTCGATGGCGATGGCCTCGAAGTCGTCCGCAGAGAAATCGCAGTGGTTCGGCGCAGTCATGCGTGCGACGTTAGGCCGCCGTGCCCCCGTCGGCGTCAGGGCTGACGCTGAGATCCGGATGCCGCGGGCGGCGGCGCGCGGCATCCGCTCGGGCTCGCCGCACCACATCCGCGCGGCGCTGGCAAGCGTCTTCCCGGCCGTGATCGTCGCCCTAGGCTGGTCCGCATGCGATTCGGAATGTTCGTTCCCCAGGGTTGGCGTCACGATCTCGTCGGCATCGAGCCGGCCGAGCACTGGGAGGCCATGCGCGGCCTCGCGGAATTCGCCGATGCCGGCCCGTGGGAGTCGATCTGGGTGTACGACCACTTCCACACCGTGCCCGTGCCGAGCGACACCGAGGCGACCCACGAGGCGTGGACGCTGATGTCCGCCTACGCGGCCACGACCTCGCGCGTGCGGCTCGGCCAGATGTGCACCTGCATGAGCTACCGCAACCCCGCCTACCTCGCCAAGGTGGCCGCGACGGTCGACGTCATCTCGGGCGGACGCGTCGAGATGGGCATCGGCGGCGGCTGGTACGAGCACGAGTGGCGCGCGTACGGCTACGGCTTCCCGCCCGTGCCCGAGCGCCTCGCACGGCTCCGCGAAGGGGTCGACATCATGCACCAGGCGTGGACCACGGGCACGGCGACGCTCGACGGCGAGCACTACCAGGTCGACGGCGCGATCGTGCGGCCGCTGCCGCTGCAGGAGGGCGGCATCCCGATCTGGGTCGCGGGCGGCGGCGAGAAGGTGACGCTGAAGATCGCGGCGAAGTACGCGTCGTACACGAACTTCGCCGGAAGCCCCGAGGAGTTCACCCACAAGAGCGAGGTGCTCCGCGGGCACTGCGAACGGCTCGGCACGGAGTTCGACGCGATCACGCGGTCGTCGAACTTCAACACCGTCGTCGGCGTCGACGAGGCGGACGTGGAGCGTCGCCTCGCCGCGATCGAGGAGCGGGTCGCACCGTTCCTCGGCCCGCAGAAGACCGCCGATTACCTCGCGGACTTCCGCAGCCCGAACGCCGCCGTGGGCACGCCCGAGCAGGTGATCGCGAAGCTCGAGGAGCGACGCGAGCTCGGGCTCGGCTACGTCATCTCGTACTTCCCCGAGGCGGCCTACGACCGCTCGGGGCTCGAGCTGTGGGCGTCGGAGGTTATCCCCGCGCTGCAGTAGCGCGGGGACGACCTCGAACGCGCGGGCCGGGCGGGTCGGGCCGCGCTAGGCCGCGATGGCCTCGTCGAGCTTCTCGGCGAGCTCGGCGTCGGTCGGCTCGGTGAAGTGCGTGCCGTCGGGGAAGACCACGACGGGGATCTGGGTGCGGCCGCTGATGGCCTTTGCGCGGTCGGCGCCGTCGATGACGACCTCGAGGTCGACGTAGTCGTACTCGACGCCGCGCCGGTCGAGCAGCGCCTTCGAGCGGCGGCAGTCGATGCACCACTCGGCGCCGTACATCGTGATGCGGGCAGGGTTCAGGTCGGGATTCGCAGGGGAGGTCATACCGAGAACCTACGCATCGCGCCTGTGCGGTATTCCCAGCTTCGCTTCCGGGTGCGCCGGTGCCGGTGGCAGACTCGGCGCATGCGGTTCGAGACCACCATGCTCCTGTCCGGCAACAACACCGGCATCGAGGTGCCGCCCGACGTGATCGAAGCGCTCGGCGCCGGGCGCAAGCCGGCGGTGACGGTGAGCGTCAACGGCTACGAGTACCGCAGCACGGTCGCGGTGATGGGCGGCCGGCACCTCATCCCGTTCAGCTCCGACAAGCGGGCCGCCAMCGGCATCCAGGGCGGCGACCCGATCGTCGTCGACGTGGAGGTCGACACCGCACCGCGCACGGTCGAGGTGCCCGACGACCTCGCGGCCGCGCTCGAGGCGACACCGGGCGCACGTGCGGCGTTCGATGCGTTGTCGCCGAGCGCCAGGAAGGCGCACGTCACCAACGTCGAGTCGGCGAAGGCCCCCGAGACCCGGCAGCGTCGCGTCGAGGCGATCATCGCGAAGCTCGCCGGCTGAGGACAGGCGCGAGCCCGCGCCCACGCCGGCGAGCGCCTACGGGCTCGTGCTCGTGAGCGCCGGCTCGGGCGGCGTCTCGAGGCCGGCGGCACGCGGCAGGTCGGCGTCGACCAGGCGCACGAACGCGCTCAACTGGGCGACGCCCTCGGGCGTGCGCGGCAGCGCGTCGAGCAGCCCGGGGGAGTAGACGAGGTAGGCCGCCCACTTCGCGCGGGAGATGGCCACGTTGAGCCGGTTCTTCAGCAGCAGGAACTCGATCCCGCGTGGTGCGGCGGCGGCGGACGACGCGGCGAGCGACACGATGGCCACCGCGGCCTCCTGGCCCTGGAACTTGTCGACCGTGCCGACGGGGACGTCGGGGTAGCCGGCGGCGTCGAGTTCGGCCCGTACGACCGACAGCTGGGCGTTGTAAGGGGTCACGACGATGAGGTCGCGCTGCGCGAGCGGCCGGGCGGCGGCGGCCGCGACCGCATCGGAGGCGTCGACCCAGGGCCGCCCGATGAGCTCGCGCACGAGCCCGACGACCACCGCGGCCTCCTCGGGCGACTCCGTGGCGTTGCCCGCGTGCTCGACGGGCACGGCGGTGAGGCCGGGTGCCACACCCTCGAGGGAGCGCATCGACGCGACGGCGTGCGAGTGCAACGCGCCGTCGTAGGACAGGTGCGACACGGGATCGGAGACCGCCGGGTGCATGCGGCGGCTCTCTGCGAGGAAGTAGCCGAACTCGCCGGGCAGCACGTCGTGTCCGTCGGCGACCCACCCGAGCGCCGACTCGTCGACCGGCTCGGGGTGGTTGCCCTGGCTCACCTGCGGCAGCTGCTGCGGGTCGCCGAGCAGCAGCAGGTTGCGGGCGGCCACGCTCGACGCGATCGTCGCGGCCAACGAGAACTGGCCGGCCTCGTCGATGACGAGCAGGTCGAGCGAGCGGCGGGGGACGCGGTCGGCGTTGGCGAAGTCCCACGCGGTGCCGCCGATCACGAATCCGGATGCCGCGTGCGCGCCCGTGTACTCGGCCACGCCGTCTTTCGCGATGATCGTGTACTCGTGGTCGCCGGGCTGGTTGCGGTCCTTCGGCGCCTTGGCGACGAGGTCGGGCGCAAGGCCCGCACGGACCACGGCGTCGAGCACGTTCTCGACGACCGCGTGGGACTGCGCGACGGCGCCGATGCGCCAGCCGTGCTGCGCGACGAGCCGGGCGATGGTGTGCGAGGCGACGTAGGTCTTGCCCGTGCCGGGAGGGCCCTGCACGGCGAGGTAGGAGTCGTCGAGCCGTCGCAGTGACGCGACCGCCGCGGCGACGTAGTCGTGCTCGGCGCTCAGCGGCGCGAGGCCGTCGGTCTCGGGGCGGGTGCGCGGGGGCGTGCGTCGCAGGATGTCGATGCCGGGGTTCTTCGGCCAGGCGAAGGGGTACAGGCTCGACAGCTCCTGCGCCCACTCGAGGATCGCGTCCTTCTGCCGGCCGGCCGGCGGCGGGGTGCCGGGCACCACCGCCATGGGCAGCTCCGACCAGGTGACGCCCGCGACCGAGCGCTCCTCGACCACGAGGCCGTCGTCGAGCACCTCGAGCACGCGCACCGAGTTCGGCGTGCGGGAGCCGGGGCGCAGGCCCTGACGGGGGAACGGCGCCGGAGAGTCGTAGAGCACGAACAGCTCGCCCCCCACGCCGAAGCGTGAGCCGGGCGCGATGCGCCCGCGGAGTCGAAGCTCGCGACGGTCGGTGCGGTGCTGGTCTTCGCGATACCAGCGCTGCGACACCTGCGACGCGGCCGGGTCGACGACGAGGACGTCACGGTGGTCCTCCCAGGCCTCGAGCGGCTGCTCGACGCGGAAGAAGTGCCCCCACCAGAAGGTCTTCGCCTCGCGGTCGTGGTAGTCGATCGCGGCGGCGGCCAGCGCGAGCGCGGTGTGATCGGGATCGCGGTCGGGATCGTCGGGCGGACCGGCGAGCCGCTGCAGCTCGACCGCGAGGGGCGAGGCCGCGTACACCTTGCCGGCGGCCTTCGCCGCCTCGACGAGGAGCGACTCGGGCACCGGCTCGACACCGGAGCGCCGGGCGATGGCGAGCAGCCAGTCGCGGAGGCGCAGCGTCGACACGCAGTCGTAGCGGTTGTAGTCGGCCAGGTCGTCGAGCACGTGCTGCGCCGCCTCGGCGCCGACGAGGCCGGTGGCCGGGTCGAGCTCTCCCGTGGCCAGCAGTTCGCGGGCGCGCACGTACTCGAGGATCGAGTCGCCGCCCGACTTCACCTCGGCCTCGCGCAGCTCGGTGCCCATGTAGAGCGGCTCGAGCTTCTTGATCGAGTACGACCGGCTGCCGACCCGCACGGCACGCTTGACGATGGGGTAGAGGTCGACGAACACGCCGTCGGCGAGCAGTTGGTCGACGGCAGCCTCGCCGACGCCGTGACGCGCCGCCATGGTGAGCAGGTGGGTGCGCTCGTAGCTCGCGTAGTGGTAGATGTGCATGTTCGGGTGCGCCGCACGCCGGGCGGCCACGAGGGCGAGGAACTGCTCGAGCGCCACGCGCTCCTCGGCGAACGAGTGCGCCCAGATCGGCGTGAAGCGCTCGTCGGTGTCGACCATGCCGAACAGGTAGTCGATGCCCCAGTCGGTGGCCGCGCCCTCGGTGTAGAGCGGGTCGCCCTCGAAGTCGAAGAACAGGTCGCCGGCGTCGGGCTCGGGGATCGCCGCGAGCGACGCCGCGTCGCGCACGACCACGGGC
>NZ_JBFUCL010000094.1:0-11277 GCF_056405255.1 Agromyces sp. P1_H4
TCCTCAGCGACGCCGAGTTC
The DNA here is from genome assembly GCF_056405255.1 of Agromyces sp. P1_H4. Taxonomy (NCBI): domain Bacteria; kingdom Bacillati; phylum Actinomycetota; class Actinomycetes; order Micrococcales; family Microbacteriaceae; genus Agromyces; species Agromyces sp. P1_H4. Next base: position 21 of record NZ_JBFUCL010000094.1, read on the forward strand.
GCCGCGGCCAAGGCGAAGCTGCTCGGGTGACCGTCGCGCTTCGGGCGGTCGCCACGGCGGTGCCGCCGACGGTGCTCGTGCAGGAGCAGGTGCGCGACGTGTTCGCCGCCCAGCCGGGGCTCAACCGGCTGGCGCAGCGGATCGTCGCCACCTCGTTCAACGTGTCGGGCATCGAGACGCGCCACACGGTGCTCGAGGAGCTCAGCTGGGATCCCCGCACCGAGGAGCCGGTCTTCTTCGACCTCGCGAGCGGCGAGCTGCTCCTGCCGGGCACCAAGGTGCGCAACGAGATCTACGCCACCGAGGCGACGAAGCTCTACGTGCAGGCCGCGCAGGCGGCGATCGACGGATGCCCCGGCATCGAGGCATCCGACATCACGCATGTGGTCACGGTGTCGTGCACCGGCTTCTACGCACCCGGCCCCGACTTCATGCTCGTGCGCGAGCTGGGCCTCGGCCCGGCCGTGCAGCGCTACCACCTCGGATTCATGGGGTGCTACGCCGCGATGCCCGCGCTGCGCACCGCGAAGCAGTTCTGCGAAGCGGATGCCGCGGCGGTCGTGCTCGTGGTCTCGGCCGAGCTCTGCACGCTGCACCTGCGCACCTCGAACGACCCCGACACCATCGTGGCCTCGTCGCTCTTCGCCGACGGCGCCGCGGCCGGGATCGTGACGGCCAGGCCGCTCGCCGACGGCGAGCGCGCCTTCGACCTCGACCGGTTCGAGACGCGCATCACGCCGAACGGCGAGGACGACATGGCGTGGAAGATCGGCGACCACGGCTTCGAGATGGTGCTCTCGAACGCCGTGCCGACGATCATCGACGACCACATCACCGGCGCCATCGAGCCGCTGCTCGACCACGACGAGGCGCTGACGGAGGCGCTGGCGACCGACGCCGCGAGCGAGGCGATCGAGCACTGGGCGATCCATCCCGGCGGCCGCAGCATCCTGGACAAGGTCGAGACACGGCTCGGGCTCACCGAGGCGCAGTTGGTGCCCGCGCGCGAGACACTCCGCGACTTCGGCAACATGTCGAGCGCGACGGTGCTGTTCGTGCTGCGGAACATCCTCGATTCGGATGCCGCCGACGACGGCGATCGCGTCGTCGCCATGGCGTTCGGCCCCGGCCTCACGGTCGAGTCGGCGCTCATGACGGTGCGCGCCTGACCGATGGGCACCTGACCCGATGAGCACCGTGCCCGGGTTCTTCGATCGGGGATTCCTGCGGCAGCGCGACGACACCGCGACCGAGCTGATGGACGACCACGACGGCGACGTCGCGGCGCTCGCCCGCACGTACGAGCGGTTCCGCCTGGTGAACGCGGTCGTGTCGAACCATCGGGCGGTGTACCGCCGGTGGGTGCGGCCATGCCTCTCGCCGACCGAGACGCGCCGGGTGCTCGACATCGGCACCGGCGGCGCCGACCTGCCCCGCGCGCTGCTGCGGTGGGCGCGCGCCGACGGATTGCGGCTCGAGGTGACCGCGATCGACCCCGACGCGCGATCGCTCGACTGGGCGCTCGCCCAGCCTGCCGACCCGGGCCTCGTGCTGCGGCGCGTGTCGAGCTCCGAGCTCGCCGACGCGGGCGAGCGGTTCGAGGTGGTCACGTCGAACCACGTGCTGCACCATCTCGACAGCCACCAGTTCGGGGCGCTGCTCGCCGACTCCGAGCGGCTCGCGGCCGACGGCGGGGTCGCGGTGCATGCCGACATCGAGCGGTCGCGATACGGCTACGCCGGGTTCGCGCTCGGCACCCTCCCGTTCTCGCGCAACCTGCTCGCCGGCTCGTACATCCGCGCCGACGGGCTCACCTCGATCCGGCGCAGCCACACCGCGGCGGAGCTGGCGGCGGTGCTGCCGCCCGGATGGCGCGTTCGCCGGGGCATCCCGTCGCGACTCGAGGTGGTGTGGGGGGCGGATGCCTGAGCACGAGGCCAAGGTGCACGAGGCGCCCGAGCTGCACGAGGCGCGGCACGACGTGGCCGTGGTGGGCGGCGGGGCCGTCGGCCTGCTGCTCGCCTGCCTGCTCGCGCAGCGCGGCCTCGACGTCGTGGTGTTCGAGCGGCGGTCGGGTCGCTCCGACCGGTCGCGGGCGATCGGCATCCACCCTCCGGGGCTGCGCGCCCTCGCTCGCGCGGGCGTCGAGGAGGAGGTGCGGTCGAGGGCGATCGAGATCCACGACGGGCGGGTGACCTGCGAGGGGCGCACGCTCGGCGCCATGTCGTTCGCGAAGGCGGGCACCGTGCTGTCGTTGCCGCAGCTCGAGACCGAAGAGCTGCTCGAGCGCCGGCTGGCGGACGTTCGCCCCGGGTCCCTCCGGCGCGGCATGGAGGTGCGGGGCCTGCACGACCGCGGCACGCACGTCGAGCTCGACGTCGCCGTGACCGAGGGCGGCGAGCGGCTGCCCGTCGTCGCCGCGCGCTACGTGGTCGGGGCCGACGGCGTGCGCAGCGGCATCCGGAGCATGGTGGGCGTCGACTGGGTGGCCCACCGTGGCCGCGCGCACTACGTGATGGGCGACACCCGCGATGACACCGGCGAGCCCGGCAGCGCCCTGCTGCACTTCGAGCCTGCGGGCGTCGTGGAGTCGTTCCCGATGCCCGGCGGGTTGCGGCGCTGGGTGGCCTGGGTGCGCCGACCGCTCGCGGCGCCCACGTCGGCGCAGCTCGAGACGATCGTGCGCACCCGCGCCGGCGGGGTCTTCGACGTCGACGCGGCATCCGAGCCGAGCGGGTTCGAGGCACGCCAGCACCTCGCCGGTCGGATGTCGCAGGGCCGCGTCGCGCTCGCCGGCGACGCCGCGCACGAGATCAGCCCCATCGGCGGGCAGGGCATGAACCTCGGCTGGATCGACGCGATGCGACTCGACCACGACCTCGCCGCAGCGCTCGCGGTGGGGGCGCCCTACGAGCCGTTCGAGACGTACGACCGGGTGCGGCGGCCCGCCGCGCGCCGCGCCATCCGCCAGGCGGCGTTCAACATGCGCATGGGCGCGCCGGCAGCGGGTCTTCGTCTGCGCGCCCGCAACGGCATCGTGCGGACGCTCGCGGTGCCGCCGCTTCGAGCGCTGCTCGCGCGGGCGTTCACGATGCGCTGGCTCTGAGCGCGCAGGCCCGGACCGTTTGGCTCAGAGCACGACGCGCGTGAGGAGGAAGACCGGGATCAGCCGGTCGGTCTTGCGCTGGTAGTCGGCGTAGGGCGGGTACGCCTCGACCGCGCGAGCCCACCATTCCTCGCGCTCGGCCCCCTCGAGCTCGCGCGCCTCGTAGTCGTGCCGCTCGGCGCCGTCCTGCAGCTCGACGTGCGGGTGCTTCTTCAGGTTCCAGTACCAGACCGGGTGCTTCGCGGCGCCGCCGAGCGATGCGACGACCGCGTACGCCCCGTCGTGCTCCACGCGCATGAGGGCGGTCTTGCGCAGCTTGCCGGTCTTCGCGCCGACGCTCGTGAGCAGGACGATCGGCAATCCGCGGAGCGTGTTGGCCTGCGCGCCGTTCGACGCCTCGAACGTCTCGGCCTGCCTGCGTGCCCATCCCGACGTGCTCGGCTCGTACTCGCCTTCCAGTGGCATGGAACCTCCTCGATCTCTCTTCGACCATACGCGGCCCGCCCGTATCCGGAATCGAGCGGATGCCGCAGAATGGCGAGCATGACCGACCCGCACCTGCTCGGACCCGGCTTGCTGCCGACGCCCTTCACCGCCGACGAGATCCGCACCGGTTGCCCTGACGGGCGCACGATCCGGCTCTTCGTCGAGCCCGCCGAGGGCGAGCCGTTCGAGCGGGTCAACCGCTTCGTCGAGGCCGACGAGACGGGAGCGACGCTGGAGCGCTGGTGGGTCGGCCCCGACGGCCTGGTCGACGGCGAGGTGGAGCGGGAGCGCACGAGCTGGCTCGACCTCCAGCGGCACGCGGCGTTCCCGGCCGACCGCACGACGTCGTCGCGCGAGACCCTCGACCTGCCGGTCGGCACCGTCGAGTGCGTTCGGTTCGACGTGCGGCCGGAGGCATCCGACGCCGACGCCTCCGTCGCGACGTTCTGGTTCTCGCTCGCTCACCCCGGGATGCCCGTGCGGTACGAGCAGCCGGCCGACTCCGGCGGAGTCGATCGCACGACGATGGTGGGCGACGAGGTCGAGGTCGACTGAGGGCGGGCGCGGACGAACGCGCCCAGACGGTGGCGATCGCCGGGGCATCCGTCTACCGTGAGTGACGGGCGGATTCCGCCGCTCGTTCCGGAATACCCGCCTTCCGAGCAAAGTTGAGTTAAGTACACTCAAGTTTGACGAAGGGATGCCTGTGGCCAACATGCAGGGCGCGCCGAACTCCCAGGAGGAGCAGAAGTCGGCGCTCGAACAGTACGGCGTGAACCTCACCGACCTCGCGAAGGCGGGCAAGCTCGACCCGGTGATCGGCCGTGACGCCGAGATCCGCCGGGTGAGCCAGGTCCTCACCCGTCGCACCAAGAACAACCCCGTGCTCATCGGCGAGCCCGGCGTCGGCAAGACCGCGGTCGTCGAGGGGCTCGCCCAGCGCATCGTCGAGGGCGACGTCGCCGAGTCGCTGAAGGACAAGCAGCTCGTCTCGCTCGACATCTCGGCGCTCGTCGCCGGCGCGATGTACCGCGGCCAGTTCGAGGAGCGGCTCAAGGCCGTGCTCAAGGAGATCAACGACGCCGAGGGCGGCATCATCACGTTCGTCGACGAGCTGCACCTGCTCATGGGCGCCGGCGGCGGCGAGGGGTCGGTCGCGGCATCCAACATGCTGAAGCCCATGCTGGCGCGCGGCGAGCTGCACCTCATCGGCGCGACCACGCTCGACGAGTACCGCGAGTACATCGAGAAGGACGCGGCGCTCGAGCGCCGGTTCCAGCAGGTCTACGTCGGCGAGCCGAGCGTCGAGGACACGGTGGCGATCCTCCGCGGGCTCAAGGGCCGCTACGAGGCGCACCACGGCGTGACGATCTCGGATGCCGCGCTCGTCGCCGCGGCATCCCTCTCCAATCGCTACATCACCGCACGACAACTGCCCGACAAGGCGATCGACCTCATCGACGAGGCGATGTCGAGGCTGAAGATGGAGATCGACTCGTCGCCCGTCGAGATCGACGAGCTCAAGCGCCAGGTCGACCGCATGAAGCTCGAGGAGCTCGCGCTCAAGCGCGAGAAGGACGACGCCTCGAAGGAGCGGCTCGCTCGGCTGCGCGAGACGCTCGTCGAGAAGGAGCGCGACCTCGCCGAGCTCGAGGCGCGCTGGTCGCGCGAGCGCATGGGGCTGAATCGCGTCGGCGAGCTGAAGAAGAAGCTCGACGAGGCGATCACCGAGCGTGACCGCGCGATGCGCGAGGCGGACTACGCCCGCGCGTCGAAGCTCGAGTACGAGACGATCAAGCGGCTCCAGCAGGAGCTCGAGGCCGCCGAGCAGGCCGAGGCGGCGCCCGACGAGCCGCGCATGGTGAACGAGCAGGTCACCGAGGAGGACATCGCCCAGGTCATCGCCGCGTGGACGGGCATCCCCGTCGGCCGGCTGCTCCAGGGCGAGACCGAGAAGCTGCTGCACCTCGAGACCGAGCTCGGCAAGCGGCTCATCGGGCAGAAGCGTGCAGTCGGCGCCGTGGCCGACGCCGTGCGACGCTCGCGCGCCGGGATCAGCGACCCGAACCGTCCGACGGGATCCTTCCTGTTCCTCGGCCCGACCGGCGTCGGCAAGACGGAGCTCGCGAAGGCGCTCGCCGAGTTCCTCTTCGACGACGAGCGCGCCATGGTGCGCATCGACATGTCGGAGTACGGCGAGAAGTTCTCCGTCTCCCGGCTGGTCGGCGCGCCCCCCGGGTACATCGGCTACGAGCAGGGCGGCCAGCTCACCGAGGCCGTGCGCCGGCGCCCCTACTCGGTGATCCTCCTCGACGAGGTCGAGAAGGCGCACCCCGAGGTCTTCGACGTGCTCCTGCAGGTGCTCGACGACGGGCGACTCACCGACGGCCAGGGCCGCACGGTCGACTTCCGCAACGTGATCCTCATCCTCACGTCGAACCTCGGCTCGCAGTACCTGATCGACCCGACGCTCAGCTGGGACGAGAAGGAGCAGGCCGTGCTGCAGACGGTGCGGCAGGCATTCAAGCCCGAGTTCGTCAACCGCCTCGACGACATCGTCGTGTTCTCCGCGCTCAGCGAGGAGGAGCTCGGCGAGATCGTGAACCTCTACATCGACCGGCTCTCGACGCGACTGCGCGAGCGGCGCCTCGACCTCGGGGTCACCCCCGACGCCAGGGCGTGGCTGGCCGAGCGCGGGTACGACCCGCTCTACGGGGCGCGCCCGCTGCGCCGGCTCATGCAGCACGAGATCGACGACCGGCTCGCGCGCGCCCTGCTCACGGGCGAGATCCGCGACGGCGACCGGGTCATGGTGGAGTTGGCTCCCGACGGGGAGTCGCTCACCGTGGCACGAGCCGAGGTCGACGAGGCGTCCGCGGGTGCGACCGGTGACGGCGCCGGCGGCGCCGGGGAGGACGACGTCATCGACGCGGAGATCGTCGAGGAGTAGTCGGCGTCGACGCGGCTCGTCAGCCCTCGACGGGCGCGGCCGTCGGGACCCCGTTGGCGCTGGCCGGGATGCGGCGTTCGAGCGCCAGCGCGAGCACGCCGATGCCGAGGCATCCGATCACCATGACCGCGATGTACCACGCCTCGAGGCCGTTGGCGAGCAGCAGGCCCGCCGCGATGGGACCGGTGATCGCACCGCCCTGGAACGCCGCCGAGTTGATCGCGTTGTAGCGGCCGCGGTTGTGGTCTGAGGCGAGGTCGTTGTAGACGGCCGGCACGGTCGGCTGCAGCAGCGTCTCGCCGAAGGCGAAGACCCCCATGAACGCGAGCACGCCGATGGCGGCCGCGACCGTGTCGGGCAGCAGGCCCGCGGCGCCGAGGATCAGCCACGACGCCGCCCACACGCCGGCCATGACCATCATCACGCGGGTGCGCCGGCGGCCGCTGATGCGGTTGAGCACCGTGAACTGCAGCAGCACGATGACCGCGGTGTTGACGGCGAACGCGAACCCGATCACCTGCGTCGAGACCTCGGCCACCTGCCGGGCGTACGCCGGGAAGCCCGCCTCCATCTGGCCGTAGCCGATGAACATCGCGATGAACGTCAGCAGGGTGACCCACAGCACGGCCGGCTGGCGGAGGATCTCGCGGTAGCCGCCGGTCGCGGGCGCGTCGGGCGACGGTTCGGACTGCGTGCGGACGTGCCGCAGCGGACCGAGCAGCAGGGCCATGGGGATGAGGCTCGTCGCCGCGTCGACGAGGAAGATCACGGTGAACGTCTCGGGCGCGTGGACGTCGACGTAGAAGCCGCCGAGGATGCCGCCGATGCCGATCCCGAGGTTCACGAGCGCGAAGTTCACGCCGAAGTACTGCTGCCGCAGGTCGCCCTGCACCACCGTGGCGATGAGGGCGTTGAACCCGGGCCAGGAGACGCCGAAGTTCACCCCGATGAGCACGAGCGCCACGGCGGCGACCGCGGGGTGGGTCGCGAACGCGAGCAGCGTGCAGCCGGCGATCATCGAGGTGAGACCGGCCAGAAGGATGGTGCGGGCGCCGTAGCGGTCGATGAGGGTGCCGCCCGGACCGGTGACGACGAGCCCGGTGATGGCGATGAGGCTCATCAGCGCGCCCGACAACCCGAGGTCGAAGCCGCGCACCTCGTGCAGGTAGATGATCGTGAACGGGAGCGTGAGCCCACGGCCGAGCGTCTGGATGGCGACCGTCGACAGCAGCCATCGACCCTCGGTGGGGAGTGCCCCCCAGAAGCTCCGCATTCCGACCACCGTGACATTCTGCCGCAGGCCCACGACATCGGTCTCGGTCCGAGTTCGGGCTACCCCAGTCCCGCATTCACCCGACCGGGGTAGGCTCCCGCCATGCTGCGCGAGGGCCCCCTGCTGGTCAGCGACGGACTCGTCGTCGAGACGGATGCGGGCGCCGTGCGCGGTGTGCGTCGGCGCGGGCTGCGCATGTGGCGCGGCATCCCGTACGCCGGCACGACGGGCGGCGAGCAGCGCTTCCTCGCCCCGGCCGCGGTGACGCCGTGGGACGGCGTGCGCGACGCCGCCGAGTTCGGGCCGGTCGCGCCGCAGAACCGGAAGGGCCAGTTCATCGGCGCGCATCCGCGGCTGCCGCGCAGCGAGGACTGCCTCCGCCTCAACGTGATCGCGCCCGACGAGCCGGTCGGCGGCCGCCCCGTCATGGTGTTCCTGCACGGCGGCGCGTACAGCGTGGGCTCGTCCGACGAGTACCCGCGGCAGGGCGAGGGGCTCGTGCGTCGGCACGGCATCGTCTACGTCAGCCTCAACTACCGGCTCGGTGCGCTCGGCTGGCTCGACTTCCGGGCATACGCGTCGGCCCGGCATCCGTTCGACTGCAATCTCGGCCTGCGCGACCAGGTCGCGGCGCTCGAGTGGGTGCGGCGCAACATCGCCGCGTTCGGCGGCGATCCCGGCAGGGTGACCCTGTTCGGGGAGTCGTCGGGCGCGAACTCGGTGACGACGCTCATGGCGGTGCCGACGGCAGCGGGGCTCTTCGCGCGCGCCATCGCGCAGAGCTCGCCGGCGAACGCGGTGTACACGCCCGAGGTCGCCGCGAGGTGGGCGGCCGAGTACGTGCGCACCCTCAGCCGGCTGGTCGACGACGACGACCTCGAGAGCGATTCGGGCGAGGATGCCGCGGCGATGCTGCACACCGCAGACCCGGTGCTGCTCGCCGAGGCCACGACCCAGCTGTCGCTGCGGACGCCCGACGAGAATCCCGGCACCATCAGCCTCGCCCCCGTGATCGACGGGAAGTTCCTGCCGCAGCGGCCCCTCGACGCGTTCGCCGACGGCACGGCGCACCGAGTTCCGCTCATCATCGGCACGAACGACCGCGAGGGGTCGCTGTTCGTCGGGCGCATCAGCATCCTGCCGACGACGAAGCCGCGTATCCGCGCGATCTTCGCGAACACGCGCAAGAAGTCGCGCAAGGCGATCAAGCGCCAGTACCCGGGGCTGCCCGAACGGCGCCCGGCCGCCGACTTCGCGGGCGACTTCACGTTCTGGTTCCCCAGCGTGAAGGTCGGCGAGCGGCACTCGCGACACGCGCCGGTCTACTTCTACCGCTTCGATGCGGCCCCACGGATGCCGCGCCTGATCGGCCTCGACGCGACCCACGGCCTCGACCTGTTCGCCCTGTTCGAGAAGTTCGACACGCTGACCGGTGCCGGGCTCACGCTGCTCGGCGGGCGCCGCCTCTATCGCGAGGTCGGGCGACGGATGCAGCAGCACTGGACCTCGTTCGCGGCATCCGGCGCACCCGACCCCTCGTGGCCCGTCTACGACGAGGCCGACCGGCGCACGCTCGTGTTCGACCGGGCCGACCGCGTCGAGCTCGACCCGCGCAGCGCGAAGCGGATCGCCTGGCAGGAGTTCGTGCCGCACGTGTGAGGGGCCGCGCGTAGGCTCGAACGCATGCTTGCCACGATCATCCATGCACCACGCGACATCCGCGTCGAGACCGTTCCAGACCCCGAGCTGTCGACCGGCGGCGACGCCATCGTGAGGGTCGTCGCCGCGTGCGTGTGCGGCTCCGACCTCTGGCCGTACCGGGGCGTCACGCCCACCGACGAGCCGCACCGCATCGGCCACGAGTTCGTCGGCGTCGTCGAGGCGGTCGGCCACGACGTGCAGCACATCGCGGTCGGCGACTTCGTCATCGCGCCGTTCTACGTCTGCGACAACACCTGCGTCAACTGCCGCAACGGCGTCTCCACGTCGTGCCTGAACGGCGGCTGGTGGGGCGGCGACGACCGGTTCGGCGGATTCGCCGACGGCGGCCAGGGCGAGCGCGTGCGCGTGCCGCTCGCCGACGGCACGCTCGTGCCCGTCGGCGGCCCGATCACCGACGACCTGGTTCCCGGGCTCCTGACCCTGTCCGACGTGATGGGCACCGGCCACCACGCCGCCGTCAGCGCGGGCGTGCAGCCGGGCGACTCGGTCGCGGTCGTGGGGGACGGAGCCGTGGGCCTTTGTGCGGTCATTGCCGCGAAGCGACTCGGGGCGACGACGATCATCGCGATGTCGCGGCATCGTGACCGGCAGGAGCTGGCGCGCGCGTTCGGCGCGACGCACATCGTCGCCGAGCGAGGCGACGTCGGCGTGACCGCCGTGCAGGAGCTCACGGGCGGCATCGGCGCCGACCGGGTGCTCGAGTGCGTCGGCACCAAGGAGTCGATGGACCAGGCGATCCGCTCCGCCCGGCCCGGCGGCATGGTCGGCTACGTCGGCGTGCCGAACGGCGGCCCCGAGCTGCCCGTGCGACCGCTCTTCAACCGCAACGTCGGCGTGAACGGCGGGGTCGCACCCGTGCGCGGGTACATCGAGGAGCTGCTCCCCGATGTGCTGTCGGGCGCGATCGAGCCCGGCCGGGTGTTCGACCTCGAGCTGCCGCTGGCCGACGCGGCCGAGGCGTACGCCGCCATGGACGAGCGCCGCGCGATCAAGGTGCTCCTGCGGCCATGAGCGAGCTGCGCGAACGACTCATCGCGGAGGAGGCCGAGCTCGTCTTCGACCGGTTCACGCTCGACGACGCGTGGGCGCTCGGGGTGCGGCTCCGCGCCGCGGCGGCCGAGCGCGGGCTCCCCGTCGCGATCGCGATCTGGTTCGGCCCGCAGCGGGTCTTCCACGCGGCGCTCCCCGGATCCTCGGCCGACAACGACGGCTGGCTCGACCGCAAGCGCCGCGTCGCCGAGCGCTTCGGCCACGCCTCGATGCTCGTCGGGGAGTCGTTCCGCGCCGAYGGCGGCGACTTCGACACCGACGCACGCCTCGACCCGCGCGAGTACGCCGCGCACGGCGGCGTCGTGCCGATCCGGGTCGTGGGCGGCGCGGTCATCGGCGCGGTCGGCGTCTCGGGGCTGCCGCAGCAGGACGACCACGACCTTGCGGTCGAGCACCTGCGCGCGCACCTGGCGGAGCAGCGCGCGGGCTGACGCGCGGCCCGCGCATGCCGCCGAAATGGAGGAACAACCGACGGGCGCGCCCAGCGGGAGGCGGTCCGGGACGGCGGGTCCGCCGATTGTTCCTACATTTCGAACCAGCGAAATTGAGCGGATGCCGCGGCGTGCTGCCGCGGCATCCGCTCGTCGTGTGCTCGGGTGAGGGGTGAGCGGGGGCTACTCGCCGACGAGCACGAGCTCCTCGAGCGGCTTGCGGAGGCGGGGGGCGACCA
>NZ_JBFUCL010000095.1:0-11181 GCF_056405255.1 Agromyces sp. P1_H4
CCGCACGGCCGTGCACGTCATCACGGCCCGCTACGTGCCGTTCGCGCGGATCGCGGTGAACCTCGCCGCCGGCGCGGGACGCGTGCCGCTGCGTCGCTACCTGCCTCTGTCGTTCGCGGCCGGCGTGGCGTGGGCGACGTACAACGTGGCGATCGGCGCGATCGTCGGCTCGGCGCTCCGCGATGCCCCGGTGCTGGCGATCGCGATCTCGGTGCCCATCGCGATCGCGTTGGGACTCGTCGTCGACCGGACGATCGCTGCGATCGACGCCCGGCGTTCGTCGAGGCCCGACGGTGCTCCCGGCGCGGCGCCGCGACGAGCACGATGGTGAGACGACGGATGCCGCGGCGCAACCTGGTCGCGTCGCGGCATCCGTCAGCCGTGGCCCTGCGTCACTCCCCCGCGAGCCCGCCGATGAGGTGCCCCGTGGGCCGTTCGAGTGCGAACGGGTCGTTCAGGAGGTCGGAGCGATCGGTGCGCTCGACCAGGTCGGCGAACTCCCTCGCTCCACGGAAGATGCGGTCGGGCAGCGAGCGCACGCCGTCGCCGCCGTCGCCCCAGTCGCTCGTGGCCGCGTACACCCCGGTGGTCACCGGCACCGCGTGCAGGTAGGTGAACAGCGGACGGATCGCGTAGTCGATCGCGAGCGAGTGCCGCGGGGTCCCGCCGGTCGCGCCGATCAGCACCGGCAGGTCGGTGAGCGCCTGCGGGTCGACGACGTCGATGAACGACTTGAACAGGCCGGCGTAGCTCGTGGTGAAGATCGGCGTGACGGCGATCAGGCCGTCGGCGGACGCGACCGCCTCCAGTGCCGCCTCGAGCTTCGGCGGGGCGAACCCCAGCAACAGGTGGTTGGTGATGTCGTGGGCGAGGTCACGCAGCTCGAAGGTCTGCACCTCGACCTCGACGCCGCGCTCCTGCAGGAGGCCGGCGGCATCCGCCGCGAGCCGGTCTGCCAGCTGCCGGGTCGAGCTCGGCGTCGAGAGGCCCGACGAGATGACGACGATGCGCTTGGTGGTCATCGGGAGCTCCTATCGGGTTGCGGCGGGGCCGAAGGCCGAGCCGGTCTTGACGGTTGCGGGCGCGGCCGGCACGGCCTCCGCGTCCTGGTAGGGCGAGGGCCCTGCGAGGTTGTCACCGCGATTGGCGTTGGGGGTCGCCTGACGAGGCGCCTGGTCGCCGTACTTCGCCGCGACGAGCGAGGCGTGGGTCGGGGCATCCGGAACCTCGGCCGGGCGGTTCTTCGCGAACTCGCGGCGCAGCACGGGCACGACCTCCTCGCCGAGCAGGTCGAGCTGCTCGAGCACGGTCTTCAGCGGGAGGCCGGCGTGGTCGAGGAGCCAGAGCTGGCGCTGGTAGTCGCCGACGTAGTCGCGGAACCCGAGTGTGCGGTCGATGACCTCCTGCGGGCTGCCCACGGTGAGCGGCGTCTGCTGGGTGAAGTCCTCGAGGCTCGGGCCGTGGCCGTAGACCGGGGCGTTGTCGAAGTAGGGGCGGAAGTCCCTCACCGCGTCCTGCGAGTTCTTGCGCATGAAGACCTGGCCGCCGAGCCCGACGATCGCCTGCGCGGCGGTGCCGTGGCCGTGGTGCTCGAAGCGCTGGCGGTAGAGGGCGATCATGCGCTGGGTGTGGGACGCCGGCCAGAAGATGTGGTTCGCGAAGAAGCCGTCGCCGTACGACGCGGCCTGCTCGGCGACCTCGGGGGTGCGAATGGAACCGTGCCAGACGAACGGGGGCACGCCGTCGAGGGGTCGGGGCGTCGAGGTGAAGCCCTGCAGCGGGGTGCGGAACTTGCCCTGCCAGTCGACGACGTCCTCGCGCCAGAGGCGGTGGAGCAGCTCGTAGTTCTCCATGGCGAGGGGCAGGCCCTGGCGGATGTCCTTGCCGAACCACGGGTAGACGGGGCCGGTGTTGCCGCGGCCGAGCATCACGTCGGCACGGCCGCTCGACACGTGCTGGAGCATCRCGAAGTCCTCGGCGATCTTCACCGGGTCATTCGTGGTGATGAGGGTCGTCGCGGTCGAGAGCTGCAGGGTGGAGGTCTGTCCGGCGATGTACGCGAGGGTCGTGGTGGGCGACGACGACCAGAACGGCGGGTTGTGGTGCTCGCCCAGCGCGAAGACGTCGAGCCCGACCTCCTCGGCGTGCTTGGCGATGGTCAGCGTGGCCTGGATGCGCTCGGCCTCGGTCGGGGTTCGACCGGTCGTCGGGTCCTGTGTGATGTCGCTGACGGTGAAGATTCCGAACTGCATCTCGCCCTCCTGGGCTCCTCGTCTTACTTCATGCGTTTGCATGCAATGGATGGAACGGATGTCCTCCGCCGACTATTCCCGCGTTCGTGAGGCGAGTGCCAGCACCGCGTCGGCGGCCTCGGCGAGCTCGACGCCGTAGGCCCTGCCGTGGCCCGCGGCGTGCACGGCGAGCGGATGCAACTGGTGCAACGGCACCCGGTCGCGCCAGCCGGGGCGCAGCGGCCGGGCGCGATCGTAGGCCTCGAGCACGTCGGCGAGGAACGGACAGCCGAACAGCGCGAGCATCGCGAGGTCCGTCTCGCGGTGGCCTCCGTGCGCAGCGGGGTCGATCAGCACCACGCCCTCGGGCGACCACAGCACGTTGCCGTTCCAGAGGTCGCCGTGGATGCAGGCCGGAGGCTCGTCGTCGTCGAACGCCCCCGTCGCGATGAGCTCCGCCACCCGGCGCACGAGTGCGGCCTCCGACGCCGTGACGTTGCCCGCCTGCACGGCGACCTCGAGGTACGGGAGGACCCGGTCGCGTGCGTAGAAGCGGCCCCAGGTGGGCTCCAGGGCCTCGGGCAGCGGGCGGCGACCGATGAAGAGCGGGCCCCGCCACGGCTCGGGTCCGACGCCGAAGGCCCGCGCCCCGGCGGCGTGCGTCCTCGCGAGCGACGCGCCGAACTCCGCCGCCGCAGACGCCGTCGGCCGGGTCTCGGAGATCCGCTCGAGCTCGATCCACCCCGGGGAGACGGACACGACCGCGGCGGTGCGCACGCCGCCCGCCGACGCCAGCCACGCGAGCCCGGCGGCCTCCGCCTCGAAGAAGCCCTCGGGGGCATCCGGTCGCCGCTTCACCACCGTCTCCACCCGACCAGTGTGGCGCATCCGCCCGCTCACGCGGCGGCGCATGGTTCACCGGCACGACGAGGCGGAGGTGCCGATCGGCACCTCCGCCCGTGGATCACGCCGACTCAGTCGAGGGAGTCGTGCGAGTGCCCACCGTCGCTGCCGACCGTGCCCTCGGGTCCGGCCGGAGCCGGGAGGGTGAAGTTGCCCGGCACGCGCTTGCCCACGACGCCGTTCACCGACTCCGTCGAGTACGCGTACGTGAGAACGGCCGTCGCGATCGCGTCGGTGTTCACGTCGAGTGCCTCGAGCGAGAGGTTCTCGATGTCGTCGCACGCGAGGTGGTAGCACTGGTCGTACTGCTCACCGGCGACGCCGCCCCAGATCGCCTGCTGCTCCTCGGTCTTCGGCACCTCCGCGCCCGTGAACAGACCGCCGGCGGGCACGCCGTTCTGGATGAACGCCTGGTAGTCGCTGCGGCCGCTGAACTCCGCGTCGTCGTACGGAATGCCCATCTTCGTGAAGTAGCTCTCGAAGAGGTCCTCGATCTGCACCGAGCCCTCGGGCACGACCACCGGGGCCGGGAAGCCCGACTCGTCGCCGTCGTACACCATGTAGATGAAGTTGGGCGATGCGATCATGTCGAAGTTGAGGTACAGCGCGATGTCGTCGATCCCGCCCGACTCGACCTGGTCGGCCACGTAGGCGGTCGAGCCGAGCAACCCGCTCTCCTCGGCGCCCCACCACGCGAAGCGCACGGTGTTCTCGGGCTTCAGCTTGGACATCTGCTGGGCCACCTCGAGCAGCGCAGCCGAGCCGCTGCCGTCGTCGTTGATGCCGGGACCCGCCTGCACGGAGTCGAGGTGGGCGCCCGCCATGACGACGTTGTCGTCGTTCTTGCCGGGGAGCTCCGCGATCACGTTGACCTGCGGACGGGACTCGGGCGAGTCGACCACGATGTGCGCGGTCGATCCGGCCTGCGCAAGCGCTGCGCCGTCGGCATAACTCGCCCCGACGACGGGGATGTTCAGCGGCGTCTGGTTGATGCCGAACAGCGTGCCGGTGACGAGGCCCGAACGGAGCTCGGTGTTGCCCTGGTTGAAGATGATCACGGCCTCGGCACCGGCCGTCTGCGCGTTTGTGGCCTTGACGCCGAACTCGCAGGTGCCGCGCTGAATGAGCGCGATGTCGTTCGGGCCGCTGAAGTCCAGTGACGCGAAGTCGGAGGCCTCGCATCCGCTGGTGACGGGATCGCGAGGGAGCGCGGTCACGATGTCGACCGGGATCACGTTGCCGGTGACCTCCCCGTAGCCGGTGCCCGTGAAGACGCCCGAGTCGTACTCGACCGGCCCGGGCGGGGTCGGCGTCAGCTGCTCGAGCAGCGGCGGCGGCACATAGGTGAAGTCGAACTCGTCGAGTTCGACGTTCCAGCCGGCGGCGGTGAGGGTGTCGACCACGTACTCGACGCTCTCGGTGTAGCCCTGGGTGCCGGCCGCGCGGGTGCCGCCGTTGGCGTCCGCGATGGCCTGGAAGGCCTCTTCGTGCTCGAGGACGCCGTCGACGGTGACGCATCCGAGGAGCTTGTCGTACGTGTTGTTCGTGCGCTGGTCGCAGCCCTGCGACGCGGGCGCCGCCATGGCCATCCCGGCTGGCACGAGCACGAGCCCGGCGGCGGTCGCGGTCGCGATCGCCAACGTCCTGGCGCGTCTGGAAAGTGTGGCAGATGGGTACATCGTCTTCCCTTCCGTATGGGTGGCATCGGTCGACACCMATTTGGGGGCCGAGCCTATGCGGTGGCTATGTGCGTGGGGAAGCCCCCAGTGCGACATCCGCGAGCAGCACGCACGAATCGTGCGCCACCGCGGCGTCTCGTGGCTAGACTCGCCGGTGATGGGCACCATCTCGGTCGTCATTCCGAGCCTGAACGACGCGGGCTTCCTCTCGGCGTGCCTCGACGCGCTCGCGCGCCAGGTGCGCCCCGCCGACGAGGTCATCGTCGTCGACAACGGCTCCACGGATGCCACGGTCGAGGTGGCGCGGGCCGCGGGCGCACGGGTGGTCACCCAGCCGGTGCGCGGCATCTGGCCGGCGACCGCGGCGGGCTTCGACGCGGCATCCGGCGACCTCCTCGCGCGGTTGGACGCCGACAGCATCCCGGGCCCGGGGTGGCTCGCCGAGGTCGAGCGGCGGATGTCGCTCCCAGACCTTCCGACGGTGGTGACCGGCACCGGCGTGTTCTACGGCGGCACCGGCCCCCGACGGTGGATCGCGAGGAACCTCTACATCGGCGGCTACTTCGTCGTGGTCGGCGCCCTGCTCGGACATCCGCCGGTCTACGGGTCGAACTACGCGATGCGGTCGAGTGCGTGGCTCGAGCTCCGTGACCTCGTGCACCGCGACCGGGCCGACGTGCACGACGACCTGGACCTCGCGTGGTGCCTGCGGCCCGGCATGACCGTCGTGCACGACCGGGACCTTCTCGTGGGCGTGTCGGCGCGGCCGTTCGACAGCCTCCCCGAGATCTCGCGACGGGTGCGCATGGCCTTCCACACGCTTGGCGTCGAATGGCGGGCGTGGCCGCCGCTCCGGCGGCGGATCGAGCGCCGTCGCGACCGGCCGGTCACCTCGCGCACCGCAACGGGAACGGTGCTCGCCGAGGTCGCCGACGTGAACCCCGAGGGCGACGCGCCGCTGGCCGCGTGAGACGCGGGTCGTGCGGCGTTCGAGCCGGGCGGCGCCCGTGCGGCGCGGCGCCCCTACGGCGTGACGCCGGCCTCCTCGAAGAGCGCCGTCATGTCGCGCACGAGCTGGTGCGGTGCCGTCTCGCACGGGCTGTGCCCCGTGAGGTAGACCGCGAAGCGCGCACCGATCGACCGCGCGAAGCGCTCGTGGAGCTCCCGCGGCCACAGGTCGTGCTCGCCGACCGCGACGAGCTTCGGCACCGGCGAGGCGGCGAGCTGCACGCGCAGGTCGGGCGTGCGCATCATGAGCGCGATGATGTCGTCGACGCTCTCCCGCCGGGTCAGCGCGAAGCGCTCGCGCACGAACGCGAGGCGTTGCGGCGGCACCCGGTTGAGGTTGTTCCGGATGCCCCAGAGCATGAGCGCCGCGCCCTGGCGGGGTGTGGTGACGGCGCTGATGGGTCCGATGCGCTTGACGCCGCGGAACGCCTGCCCGGGCTCGGGCGGCGCACTCAGCAGCGTGAGGCTCGCGAACCGGTCGGGCCGGGCGAGCAGCGCCAGCTCGGCGAGGGTCGCCGCGAAGCTGTAGCCGAGCACGTGGGCGCGGCCCGCGCCGTCGTCGAGCACGGCGAGGAGGTCGTCGAGGAACAGGCGCTCGTCGTACCGGGTGCGCGGCGGCTGGAGGTTCCCTGGCCCAGCCGCCCATGACTCGTACTGCCCGGCCAGGTCGTACGACTCGACCCGGTATCCCGCCGCGGCGAACTGCGGCATCATCAGCACGAAGTCCTCCTTCGAACCGGTGGCGCCCGGCACGAGCACGACGCGAGGCCCGTCGACCGGTCCGAGCGCGACGCGCGCGAGGGTACCGCTCGGCGCCGCGAAGCTCGTGACCTCGGTGCCGGGCGGGAAGGCGCGCCAGTCGAGGTCGGGGATCGCCGCATCGCGGGCGCGCGCAGCGGCCGCGGCATCCGTCGTGTCCGACGCGACGTCGGGCGACGGGCCGCGCCGTCGGAACGATCCCAGCACTCCTCCGAATGCGACCACGTGATCACGATAGCGTCGTCGTGGCTCCGCGCGCGTGCGCATGCGCGAGCGCCGCCGACGCCGCGGCATCCGGCACCCAGGTCGCCCACAGCGAACACCGGCCGGGTGCCCAGCGACCCGACGTAGGGTGGACGGATGGCTACCGTGGCGCTGACCATCGACAACTTCGAGCGGACGATCCTCGAAGGCGGCACCGTCTTCGTCGACTTCTGGGCCGGCTGGTGCGGCCCCTGCATGCAGTTCGCCCCCAACTACGAGGCGGCCTCCGAGGCGAATCCCGACTTCACCTTCGCGAAGGTCGACACCGAGGACCAGCAGCAGCTCGCCGCCGCCATGAACATCACGTCGATCCCCACGATCATGGCGTTCAAGGACGGCATCGGCGTGTTCGCCCAGGCGGGCGCCCTGCCCCGTCCCATGCTCGACGACCTGATCTCGCAGGTGCGCGCCCTCGACATGGACGCGGTGCGGGCCGAGCTCGCGCAGCAGGAGACCGAGCAGGCCATGACTTCGTCGCAGACCGAGCGCTGATCGGCGCCTGCGTCGACGGATGCCGCCGGCAGGGCGTCATCCCTCCAGCGCGCCCAGTCCGCTGAGGTCGAGGTCGACCTTGTGCGGCCGCGAGTCGCCGACGATGATCGCCGGCACCCGCACGAACGTGCCGCGCTGGCGGAGCCCGTCGAGCAGTTCCACCCAGCGCTCGGAGGCCGCCGTGCCGAGGAAGCCGGCGTGACGCGGGCGATCGCCGCCCACGAGTTGCACGCCGATGCGGTAGCGGCGCGAGAGCCACCGGTTGGCGCGCGGGACGAGCACCGCGTGCTGCTCGGTCCCGCCATACAGGCGCGCCAGCTCGATCGCGGCCTGGTGGCGGTTGGCGTCCTCGACGGGCACGACCGTGCGCACCTCGCTGTTCCGGTGCGGCGCGTCGACGACGTCGAGGCCCTCGAGCGTCGCGAGGTCGCCCCATTGGTCGGGGTTGGCCCGCCGGCTCGCCCGCACGAGCGACACCACGAGCCAGGCGAGCGCCGCCAGCACCAGCACCACGAGCAGCCAGAACGCCGCCGGCGGGCCGTCGGGACGGATCCAACCGGTGAGGAGGAGCAGCCCGACGAGCACGAGGAACGGGAGCGGCTCCCAGGCGAGCAGCGGCTTGGAACGGGGCGCGGGCATGGGGATCAGGCTATCGCCCGCACGGGCTCCGGCCGTCGTCAGCGCAKGGCGGGCAGGCGAGCGGCGACCTCGTCGAGCACCGACTCGTCGGCCGCGTACAGGCCGTGCTCGCGCGGCCAGTGCACGACGACGTCGGTGTAGCCGAGCTCGGCCGCCCGGCCGACGGCGTCCTCGAAGGCGCCGACGCTCGCGAGGCTGTAGCGGGCCTCGGCGTCGAGCGACAGCGTGCGGCTGATCGTGGCCGGGTCGCGACCGGCGTCGGAGCAGGCCTCGTCAAGGCGCTGCACCAGCGTTCCGGCGGTGCGCCACCACGCCGCGGTGTCGTCGTCGGCGCCGGCGGTGGTCACCCAGCCGTCGGCGATGCGCACGGCGAGCGCCAGGCCCTTCGGCCCGTCGGCGGCGAGGTGCAGCGGCATCCGCGGATGCTGCGTCGGCTCGCCGACCATGCGGGCGCCCGACGCGGTGAACCACTCCCCCTCGAACGAGATGCCGCCCGAGCCGGGAGGCTCGAAGCGGAGCAGCACGTCGAGCGCCTCGGCGAACTCCGCGAACCGCGCGAACCGCTGGCGAGGCGTCAGCTCGGGCTGGCCGAGCACGAAGGCGTCGAAGCCGGTGCCGCCGGAGCCGAGGCCCAGCAGCATCCGCCCGCCCGAGATCTGGTCGACCGTGGCGATGTCCTTCGCGAAGGGCACCGGATGGCGGTAGTTCGGCGAGGCGACGAACGTGCCGAGGCCGATGCGGCTCGTCACGGTCGCCGCGGCCGTGAGCGTCGGGACGGTGGCGTGCCAGCGTTCGCCGGCGAGCCCGCGCCACGCGAGGTGGTCATAGGTCCAGGCGTGGTCGAAGCCGTACTCCTCTGCGCCGCGCCAGCGGCGGGCGGCCTCGGGCCAGTCGTACTGCGGGAGGATGACGATGCCGAAGCGCATGGGGCCAGCCTACGGGCGACGCGATCCGGTCGGCACGGGCTCGCCCCCGAGTTCGACGGCCAGGGACGGTTCGATCGCGTGGCGCTCCAGGCGCACGCAGACGATGCCGGCGAGGATGAGCAGCCCGCCGAGGATCTGCACGGGCCCGAGCGCCTCCCCGAGCAGGAGCCAGCCGACGATCCCCGCGAAGACGACCTCGGACAGCCCGAGGAAGGCTGCGAGCCGGGAGCCGAGCATGCCGATCGCGGCGATGCCGGCCACGTAGGCGAAGGCGGTCGACACGACCCCGACGGTGACGAGCGGCACCCACCACGGGGCGCTGCCGCCGAGGAACGGCACCTCGGTGAACACGGCCTCCATGGGCAGCAGTCCGACGGCGCCCGTGATGGCGAGGGCCACCGCGCCGACCACGAAGCCCGCGGCGACGAGCGCGATGGGCGGCAGCTGCTCGGCCGCCCGCTCACCGATCGCGTAGTAGACGCAGACGCCGATCATGGCGATCGCGGCGAACGCCAGGCCGAGCGGGTCGAGCGATCCACCGCCGGGCCCGATGACGAGCACGAGGCCGCCGATGGCGAGCACCGACCCGGCGAGCACGATCGCCTGCGGCCGGCGGCGGGTGCGCAGCCAGGCGAAGAGGACGAGCGCGATGGGCGCGAGGTACTCGATCAGGAGCGTCGTCGAGACGGGGATACGCTCGAGCGACGCGTAGAACGCGAACTGCACGCCGGCGACGGCCACGAGCCCGTACACCAACACGGTCCAGCGCGCCCGCCACAGCGGCCGGAGGTCGAAGCGCAGCGCGACGAGGCCCGGGACCGCGAGGATCACGGCGGCGACCGAGATGCGCGCCAGCACCGCGGCGCCGGGCGACCAGCCGCTCTCGAGGAGCGGCTTCACGAACACCCCGCCGGCGCCGAAGGCGAGGCCCGCCGCCAGGCCGAGTGCGATGCCGAGCATGCCCCGCGAGTTGCGCACGACTGCCTCCCCCGAAGTTCATGGAACTCGCCGCCGTCATGGGCGAACACCGTTATGCTGATGACGCTACCGGTTCCGGATGTCAGGAGTCAAATGATTTTCACCGATGACACGGTGGCGGCGCTGAACTTCGTCGCCGCCCTGGCCGACACCGTGCCCGAGGCCTCCGAGTCCGGCGCGGACGAGCTCGCGACGCCAGATCAGCTCGACGCCCTGCTCGACGCCTGGATCTACTCCGGCCGCCGCGACGGCGACGCACGCGAGCTCGCCGAGGTCGTCGCCGCGCGCGACCGGCTGCGTGCGCTCTGGGCGCTCGACCGCGACGACGCCGTGCTCGCGGTCAACGAGATCCTCGCCGAGGCCAATGCGGTGCCCCGGCTCGTGCGCCACGACACGCTCGACTGGCACATCCACGCGACCTCATCCGAGACCCCGCTCGCCGAGCGCATCCTGGTCGAGGCGGCGATGGCGCTCGTCGACGTCATCCGCGCCGATGGGACGGACCGCATGCGCGCGTGCGCCGCCGACGACTGCTCGGGGATCTTCCTCGACCTCTCGAAGAACGGCTCGCGCCGGTTCTGCTCCACGCGCTGCGGCAACCGCATGGCCGTGCGCGCGTACCGCGCCCGCACCGCCTGACCCGCATCGCCGGTCGCCGGGCATGACGAAGGCCCCCGGCCGCACTCGAGAGTGCAGGGCGGGGGCCTTCGCAAGAAGTTCGCGGTGTCTTCGAGAGCCGCGCGAGACTACTCCGCTTAGCGGCGCAGCCCGAGACGCTCGATGAGCGTGCGGTAGCGGGTGATGTCCACATCGGCGAGGTAGCCGAGCAGACGACGACGCTGACCGACGAGGAGCAGCAGGCCACGACGCGAGTGGTGGTCGTGCTTGTGCTCCTTCAGGTGCTCGGTGAGGTCCTTGATTCGCTTCGTGAGGAGCGCGATCTGGACCTCGGGGGATCCAGTGTCACCGGGGTGCGTCGCGTACTCTTCGATGATCGCCTTCTTGACATCAGCTTCAAGTGCCATAGATGGGATCCCCTTTCTCCTTGTTGCGCGCTGCCCGGGGCCGAATGCCTGGGCTCTCTTGATGCGCGGCCGATTTCACGGCAACCTCAGGAGTCTACCAGAGCGGATGCCGCGTGGCCGCCCACCCGGGCGACCCGCTCCCCCGCCGCACGAAGGAGTCCACATGAGCAAGCCCGTCCTCATCATCATCGGCGTCGTCGTCGCGCTGCTCGGCCTGCTCTTCACGCTGCAGGGCCTCGGCGTGGTCGGTGGCAGCGCCATGTCGGGCTCGACCCTG
>NZ_JBFUCL010000096.1:0-11152 GCF_056405255.1 Agromyces sp. P1_H4
CGCATGTGGGAGGACGGACTGCTCGACGAGGTGCGCGAGCTCGTGCCGCGCGGCCTCGAGCGGGGCGTCACGGCGCGCAAGGCGATCGGCTACGCGCAGGCCCTCGCCGAGTTCCATGGGCGGATGTCGCGCGCCGAGGCGATCGCCCAGACGCAGCAGCTCACGCGCACCTACGCGCGCCGGCAGGTCGGCTGGTTCGGCCGCTATCGCGACGCGACCACGATCGACGCCGACGACCTCGCCGCTCGCGGCTCGGAGCTGGCCCGCCAGGCGGCTCTAGACTGATCGGATGCCGTTCGATCTGCGATTCACCAAGGGGCAGGGCACGGGCAACGACTTCGTGCTCTTCAGCGACCCCGAGGGCGACACCGAGCTCACGCCCACGCAGATCGCCGCGGTGTGCGACCGGCGGTTCGGGGTGGGCGCCGACGGCGTGATCCGAGCAGTGCGTTCCCGCAACCTCGACGACGGCGCCGCGGCCCTGTCGGAGGACCCGGCCGCCGTGTGGTTCATGGACTACTGGAATGCCGATGGCACCGTCTCCGAGATGTGCGGCAACGGCATCCGCGTGTTCGTCAGCTACCTCCTCGACCAGGGGCTGGCTGAGCTCCCGGCCGGAGGGGCGATCGCCATCGGTACGCGCGCGGGTGTCCGCACCGTGCGACGCAGCGCCGACGGCTTCCAGGCCGACCTCGGACCGTGGCGCCTCGCCGGCGGCGAGCCGCTCGTGCGGGGCAAGGAGCTGCCGGTGGCACGACCCGGACTCGGCATCGACGTGGGCAACCCGCACGTGGTCGTGGCCCTCGCCGACGACGATGAGCTCGAGGCCGTCGACCTGAACTACCAGCCCGTGCTGGACCCGGTGCCCGAGGCCGGCGCGAACGTCGAGTTCGTGGTGCCCGCCGAGCCGCTCGTCGAGGACGRCATCGGCCGCATCCGCATGCGCGTGCACGAGCGCGGTTCGGGCGAGACGCTCTCGTGCGGCACCGGCGCGGTCGCGTCGGCACTGGCCGTGCGGTACTGGGCCGGATCCGGCGCGCCGAACGACTGGCGCGTGCAGGTGCCGGGTGGCGTCCTGGGCGTGCGCATGTTCGAGGCAGCCGACGGCGAGCATGTCGCCCTCTCGGGGCCGGCGGAGCTCGTCTTCGACGGGGTGCTCACCCTCGCCTGAGTTCAGCGCGCGGTCGCCGCACGGGCAGCGAGCACCCGGAACCCCTTGGATTTGTCCGCTCGTTCGACGTCGAGGCCGAGCTCGGTGGCGATCCAGCGTTGCAGGGACTCCGCCCCGAGGTGCTTGGCGACCACGAGCCAAGCGGTCGCGTCGTCGGCCAGTCGGGGAAGCCAGTGCGCGAGCATGGCGTGCAGCTCCTGCTTGCCGACGCGGATCGGCGGGTTCGACCAGATCGTGGCGAACCGAACGTCATCGGGAACATCCCCGGGCAGCACGGCGTTGACATTGGTGAGGCCGAGGCGGGCCGCGTTGCGACGCACCAGGTCGAGGGCGCGTTCGTTGACGTCCACCGCCCACACCGTGGCATCCGGTGCCTGCATCGCCAGGCTGAGCGCGATCGGTCCCCAGCCCGCACCGAGGTCGAGCAGGTGCCCGGTCTGAGGCGGCGCAGGGACGGCGTCGAGGAGCACGCGGGTGCCCTCGTCGAGATGCTCGGGGCTGAACACCCCGCCGGCGGTGACGAGCTCGACCTCCCGGCCGGCGAGTCGCACACGGATCGTGCGCGTGCCGCCGCCGCTCCGAGGCGAAGGGGAGAAGTAGTGGTCGGAGCCCATGCAAGCAAGTTATCGCACGCGAACGGAAGTAAGGTTGACGAGATGAACGAAGGCGAACGGCACACTGCAGACGACGACGTCGAGCGCGTGCTCCGCAGCGCGGAGAGCCGCGCGGGCGTGGCCAGGTTCGGGGCCGGCGACGCCTCGGCGATCCAGCGCACGGGTTCCGAGGTGACCGGCGACGACTCGCACGACGGCGAGCAGTTCGACCGCGAGGAGCGGGCGGCGCTGCGGCGGGTGAGCGGTCTCTCGACCGAGCTCGAGGACGTCACCGAGGTCGAGTACCGACAGCTGCGCCTCGAGAACGTCGTGCTCATCGGCGTGTACGCGCAGGGTTCGCAGGACGACGCCGAGAACTCGATGCGCGAGCTCGCGGCCCTCGCGGAGACGGCCGGTGCACGGGTGCTCGACGGGCTCCTGCAGCGTCGTCCGCACCCCGACCCGAGCACCTACCTCGGCAGCGGCAAGGCCGAGGAGCTGCGCCACGTCGTGGCCGCGCTCGGCGCCGACACCGTCATCGCCGACACCGAGCTCGCTCCGAGCCAGCGGCGTGCGCTGGAGGACGTCGTGAAGGTCAAGGTCATCGACCGCACCGCGGTGATCCTCGACATCTTCAGCCAGCACGCGAAGAGCCGTGAGGGCAAGGCCCAGGTCGAGCTCGCGCAGCTGGAGTACCTGCTTCCCCGCCTCCGCGGCTGGGGTGAGTCGATGTCCCGCCAGGCCGGTGGCCAGGTCGGCGGCGCCGGCGCCGGAATGGGCTCCCGCGGACCGGGTGAGACGAAGATCGAGCTCGATCGTCGCCGCATCCACTCGCGCATGGCGAAGCTGCGCAAGCAGATCGCCGGCATGAAGCCCGCCCGGGAGGCCAAGCGCGCCAACCGCCGCCGCAACGCCGTGCCGTCGGTCGCGATCGCCGGGTACACGAACGCGGGCAAGTCGAGCCTGCTCAACCGCATCACCGGAGCCGGAGTGCTCGTCGAGAACGCGCTGTTCGCCACGCTCGACGCGACCGTGCGGCGCAACACCACCACCGACGGCCGGGTCTACACGATCGCCGACACCGTCGGGTTCGTGCGCAACCTGCCGCACCAGCTGGTCGAGGCGTTCCGTTCGACGCTCGAGGAGGTCGGCGACGCCGACCTGATCGTGCACGTCGTCGATGCGGCGCACCCCGACCCCGCCGGGCAGATCGCCACCGTGCGCGATGTGATCGGCGAGGTCGGCGCGCGCGACGTGCCCGAGCTCATCGTCTTCAACAAGGCCGACCTCGTCACCGAGGAGGACCGGCTCGTGCTCCGCGGACTCGAGCCGAACGCCGTGTTCGCGTCGGCGCGCACCGGCGAGGGCATCCCCGACGTGCTCGCGGCGATCGAGCGCATGCTGCCCGACCCCGCGGTCGAGGTCGACCTGCTCGTGCCGTACGACCGCGGCGACGTGGTCTCGACGCTCCACGAGGCCGGTCGCGTCCTGTCCATCGAGTACGTCGAGGAGGGCACCCGCATCCGGGCGCTCGCCTCGCCCGAGCAGGCCGGCCAGCTCGCGGAGTTCGACTCGGCATCCGTGCCTGCCTAGGTCGTGCCGCCGGTTCCCTGTCACCTCGCGTCATAGTGGGCGCATCCGCGTGACGGAGGCGTATCGTCGCTGGTGATCGTCGGTGCACGGCCGGATGCCGGGCACCTGGAGCGACCGCCGAGCCCGGCACCCGCCCGCGACACCCACCCGCCGATCCGGCCGGGGGACGCGGCCTGCCGCGCCTTCGCCGAACGGCACGCGACGCCACGCAGGAGCACCATGGCCCAGACCGGACCGGACGCCGGAGGCGCGGACTGTCGGGACCGCCCGCCGGTCTCCTTCGAGCTGTTCCCGCCCAGGACGGATGCCGCTGCGCTCGCGCTCGGTCGCACGATCGACAAGCTCGCCGAGGCGCACCCCGC
Organism: Agromyces sp. P1_H4; assembly: GCF_056405255.1. Classification (NCBI taxonomy): domain Bacteria; kingdom Bacillati; phylum Actinomycetota; class Actinomycetes; order Micrococcales; family Microbacteriaceae; genus Agromyces; species Agromyces sp. P1_H4. The sequence continues at coordinate 3,720 of NZ_JBFUCL010000096.1, forward strand.
GTTCATCTCGGTGACGTTCGGCGCCGGCGGCTCGTCGCGCGACCGTTCCCTGACCGTGCTCCGCTACATGCTCGAGCACACCGACGTCGAGCCGATGGCGCACCTCACCTGCGTGGGCTCCTCGCATGCCGAGGCCAACCGCCTCGTGCGCGAGTTCCTCGACGCGGGCATCACGAGCTTCCTCGCGCTGCGCGGTGACCCGCCCGCGGGTGCCGATGCCTCTCCCGACGCCGGCATCGGCGACCTCGACAGCGCCGCCGAGCTGGTGCAGCTCATCCACCGGGTGCAGGAGGAGCGCGAGCCCTTCGGCCAGGTCGGCATCCCCGGCCTGCCCGGCGTCAGGCAGATCGGTGAGCGGCCGAGGCCCGAGCGCGTCGCGGTGGCGACGTTCCCCACGGGACATCCGCGATCGCGTGGGGTCGCCCAGGACGTCGACACACTGCTCGCCAAGGAGATCGCAGGAGCCAACCTCGCCATCACGCAGCTGTTCTGGCGCGCCGAGGACTACCTCGGCTTCGTCGACCGGGCCCGCGCCGGCGGGGTGACGATCCCCATCCTGCCCGGCATCATGCCGGTCACCACGCCCGCCCGGCTCGCCCGGCTCACCGAGCTCACAGGCGTCGAGCCGCCGGCGTCCCTCACGATCGACCTCGAGATCGAACCGGATGCCGCGGCGCAGGCCGAGCTCGGCATCGACTTCGCCACCCGGCTCGCCGCCGACGTGCTTGCGGGCGGCGCACCGGGCCTCCACCTGTACACCTTCAACCGCCATGAGGCCGTGCTCGACGTGCTCGACCGGCTCGGGATCGGCGTCAACGACCGACTCRTCAACGAGAGGAACACCACAGAACGATGACCGCACACTCCTTCCCCACCGGCACGATCCTGGGCTACCCGCGCATCGGGCGCCGCCGCGAGCTGAAGAAGGCCGTGGAGGCCTTCTGGTCAGGCGCGATCGACGCGAGCGGGCTCGAGGCCGCCGCCGCCGACCTCCGTGCGGCGACGCGCGAGCGCCTCGCAGCCCTCGGCCTGGGCCGTGACGACTCGTCCATCCCCGAGTCGTTCTCCTACTACGACCAGGTGCTCGACGCCGCGATCGCGGTGGGCGCCGTGCCCGAGCGCTTCCGCCGGCTGCAGGACGAGTCGGGCCGCGTCGACCTCGCCGGGTACTTCACCATCGCCCGCGGCGAGGGCGAGGACGCGCCGCTCGAGATGACGAAGTGGTTCGATTCGAACTACCACTACCTCGTTCCCGAGATCGGGCCCGACACCGCGTTCTCCCTGCACGCCGACCGGATCCTCGCAGAGTTCGCCGAGGCCAAGGCCGCCGGGTTCCTCACCCGCCCGGTCATCGTCGGACCCGTGACCTTCCTCCTCCTCGCGAAGGCCGCCGATGGCGCCCCCGAGGGCTTCCGGCCGATCGACCGCCTCGCCGACCTGGTGCCCGTGTACGCGGCGCTCCTCGCCGAGCTGCGGGCAGYCGGTGCCGCGTGGGTGCAGCTCGACGAGCCGGCGCTCGTGAGCGAGAGCATCGACGAGTCGCGCGACCGGATCCTCGAGGCGATCGGCCAGGCCTACGACGCGCTGGGCTCCACCGAGCAGCGCCCGTCGATCTTCGTGGCTGCGCCCTACGGCGCGCTCGGCGACGCGCTTCCCGCGCTGGCGGCCGCGCCCGTCGAGGCCATCTCACTTGACCTCGTGCGCGGCACCGCGCCCGAGCAGCTCGACCCGGCGACCGAGGAGTCGCTGGCGTCGAAGACCCTCGTCGCGGGCGTGGTCGACGGCCACAACATCTGGCGGGGCGACCTCGCGCACGCGTTCGAGCGGGCCGACGCGCTCCGCTCCTTCTCGGGCGACGTGGCCGTCTCGACCTCCACCTCGCTGCTGCACGTGCCGCACGACGTCGAGGACGAGTCCGAGCTCGACCCGCGCCTCGTGAGCTGGCTCGCGTTCGCCGACCAGAAGGTCGCCCAGGTCGCGACGTTGGCACGGGGGCTCGCCGAGGGACGCGACGCCATCGCGAGCGAGCTCGACGCGGCATCCGCGGCCCTCGCCGACCGTGCCGGTGCGCCCGGGGTGCGCGTGCCCTCGGTGCGTGCACGACTGGCCGGCCTCGCCGATCGCGACTTCGCCCGTGACGAGTACGACGAGCGGGTCGCCGCCCAGGAGTCGCTCGACCTGCCCGAGCTGCCCACCACGACCATCGGATCGTTCCCGCAGACGGCCGACATCCGTCGTGCGCGCGCACGCCTGCTGAAGGGCGAGTTGACAGATGCCGAGTACCGCGGGCTCATGCGCGAGGAGATCGAACGCGTCATCCGCCTGCAGGAGGAACTGGGTCTCGACGTGCTCGTGCACGGCGAGCCCGAGCGCAACGACATGGTGCAGTACTTCGCCGAGCTCCTCGACGGGTTCGCGGTCACGCAGCACGGTTGGGTGCAGTCCTACGGATCGCGCTGTACGCGCCCGTCGATCCTGTGGGGCGACGTCTCCCGTCCGGCGCCGATGACGGTGGAGTGGTCGACGTACGCCCAGTCGCTCACCGAGAAGCCGGTCAAGGGCATGCTCACCGGTCCGGTGACGATCCTCGCGTGGTCGTTCGTGCGCGACGACCAGCCGCTCGGCGACACCGCGCGCCAGATCGCGCTGGCGCTGCGCGACGAGATCGGCGATCTCGAGYAGGCCGGCATCCGGGTCATCCAGGTCGACGAGCCGGCGCTGCGCGAACTGCTCCCGCTGAAGCTCGCCGACCAGCCCGCCTACCTCGACTGGTCGGTCGGCTCGTTCCGGCTCGCGACGGGCGGCGCCGCTGCGGCGACGCAGGTGCACACGCACCTCTGCTACTCGGAGTTCGGCGTGGTCATCGACGCGATCCGCAACCTCGACGCCGACGTGACCTCGATCGAGGCCGCCCGCAGCCGCATGGAGGTCGTCGACGACCTGTCGACGAGCGGCTTCGACCACGGCATCGGCCCGGGCGTCTACGACATCCACTCGCCGCGCGTGCCGAGCGCCGCCGAGGTGCAGTCGCTCCTCGAGCGGGCGGTCGCGGAGATCCCGGCCTCCAAGCTGTGGGTCAACCCCGACTGCGGGCTCAAGACCCGCGGCTACGACGAGACCGTGGCGTCGCTTGAGCACATCATCCAGGCGACCCGCGCCGTGCGCGCCGAGCTGCCCCAGCCCGCGCTCGCGAAGTAGGGCGAAACGCACGCCGGTCGGATGTCGCGAGCTCGCGGCATCCGACCGRCGTCGTCGTTCAGCGCGACGTCGCACGGCGCGTCGTCGCACTCGGGGGATCCCCATGTGCCGCCCGGGCAGCCCACAGGTGCGACCCGTACGGTCGACGTCATGCGACTCGCAGTGCACGAATCCGGCGATGGTGCCAAGACCGCCGTGCTGATCCACGGGATCATGTCCGATTCACGGGCCTGGCACCGGGTGACGGCAGAGCTCCACGCGCACGGATATCGGGTGCTCGCGGTCGACCTCGCCGGGCACGGTCGCAGTCCCCGGGCGCGTCGATACTCGCCGGCGGCCTGGGCGCACGACGTCGTGGAGACGCTCGAGCCGATGCTCGACCGGGCGCCCGACGTGGTAATGGGCCACTCGCTCGGCGGCCTCGTCGCGAGCCTCGTCGCCGACCGCCTGGCGCCCCGGGCGGCCATCTACATCGACCCGGCGTTCTCGTTCCCCACCGGCGTCAAGGGCTGGGCGTTCAAGGCGTTCTTCGCCATGGCCCCGCGGCCCCGGCGGTCGGCACTCGTGCGCATGAACCCCCGCTGGAGCGCGGTCGACGTCGACATCGAGGTCGCGACGCTTCGCGACTGGGACAAGCGGACCATCCTCGGATTCCTCGACACGAGGCCGCTCGTGCCGCCCGCCCGGCTGGTGGCGCCCAGCCTGGTCGTGCTCGCCGAGAAGAGCCTCCTGATCACCGAGCGCGTCGCCGCGCAGATGCGGAGCCGGGGGATGACCGTCGCGACCGTGAGGGGAACCGGTCACACCGTGTTCCGCGACGACCACGCAGGCTTCATGGACACCGTGGTCGGGTGGCTGCACGGGCTCGGTGCACCGGCCACCAAGGCCGCGACGCGCCGAGTGCTCACGGCCGCCTGACCGAGAGCTGCAGGGTCTGCCGAACCCTGGTCAGACCGCGCGGAGCACGGCGACGACCTTGCCGAGGACCTCGGCCTGGTCGCCGAGGATGGGCTCGAACGCGGTGTTGCGGGGGAGCAGCCACGTGTGGCCGTCGCGCTGCCGGAAGACCTTGACGGTCGCCTCGCCGTCGAGCATGGCCGCCACGATCTCGCCGTTCTCCGCGGTGCGCTGCGATCGCACCACGACCCAGTCGCCGTCGCAGATCGCCGCATCGATCATGGAGTCGCCGACGACCTTGAGGATGAAGAGGTCGCCCTTGCCGACGAGCTGACGGGGGAGGGGGAACACCTCGTCGATCTGCTGCTCGGCGGTGATGGGGATGCCGGCGGCGATGCGCCCCACCAGGGGAACCATGGCGGCGTCGCCCACCTGCACGGGCTCGCCCGCCGAGGCGTTGCGTCCTGGCGCCCCGGGCAGCTCGATGAGCACCTCGAGGGCTCGGGGACGGTTGGGGTCGCGCCGGAGGTAGCCGGCGAGCTCGAGCTGGTTGAGCTGGTGCGTCACGCTCGACAGTGAGGAGAGTCCCACCGCATCACCGATCTCGCGCATGCTCGGCGGATATCCACGGCTCGACACGGAACGCTGGATGACCTCGAGGATCGCGACCTGCTTCGCGCTCAGGCTCTTGCGGCGGCGTTGGCCGCCCGCCGTGCGCGTTCCGTCGATGTCGGTGCTCAACGTCTCCGCCCCTCGTTGCGACCTCGCGGCCGGATGTCGGTGGTGTCTGATCGACTGTGTTCGAACATTCGAAACTGTATCCGGCAGATGTCGGTGCGGCAAACATTCGTTCGAGTGTGTCGCGCAATTCGGCGGCACCACACACGACGAGTGGATGCTTGCAGCTTCGAACATTCGAAGATATATTCGGAACAGAGCTTCGCATCCGGCCCTCCCGGCCGAGGGCCGGATGCGACTCATCAGGAGGTGTGAGATGAGTGCAGTGATCGTAACGAACCGGCTCGGCACTTCCGTGCGCCCGCAGCCGATCGAGGCCCCGGCCGCCACCCGGCTTCGCCTGACCCGTCGGGGAAGGGCGGTCTTCACGGGGCTGGCGTCGCTCCCGTTGGTGGTCTGGGCGCTGGTCGCCGTCCTCGGTTCCGGTGGCGCGGCGGCCGATTCGGGTGCCGCACGGGCAGCGACGTCGTTCGAGTACGTCACGATCGGCCAGGGCGACTCGCTGTGGGCCCTTGCCGAGTCCCTCGCGCCGCAGGGAGATCCGCGTGAACTCGTCGACGAGATCATGCGACTCAACGGCCTCGACGACGCGGTCGTCGAGCCGGGCCAGCGGCTCGCGCTTCCCGTCGTTCCGTGACGTCACGGGGCCGTGGCGCCTGCCACCGCGTGGCTAGCATGGACTGGTGACGAGCCTCGACGACCTGCCCATCCGCGACGATCTCCGCGGCCGCACGCCGTACGGCGCACCGCAGAAGACGGTGCCCGTCGCCCTGAACGTCAACGAGAATACGCATCCGATCCCCGAGGACGTGGCGCACGACATCGTCGCGCGGGTCGCCGCGGCGATCCTCAGCCTGAACCGGTATCCCGACCGCGAGTTCACCGCGCTGCGTCGTGCGCTGGCGGACTACCTGGGCCATGGACTCGACGTCGACCGAATCTGGGCGGCCAACGGGTCGAACGAGGTGCTGCAGCACATCCTGCAGGCGTTCGGGGGCCCGGGCCGCTCGGTGCTCGGATTCGCACCCACCTACTCGATGTACGGCCTCCTCGCGTCGGGCACCGGCACGCAATGGATCACCGCAGGGCGCGACGACGACTTCGAGCTCAGCCCAGAGACCGCCGTCGCGGCCATCCGTGAGCACGACCCCGACGTCGTGCTGCTCTGCGCGCCGAACAACCCGACCGGCACGCCGCTGTCGCTCGACACGATCACGGCGGTGGCCGATGCCGCGCGAGGCATCGTGGTGGTCGACGAGGCGTACATCGAGTTCGCCGACCCCGGCACGCCGAGCGCCCTGACCCTGCTCGAGGGGCGGCCGAGGCTGCTCGTCTCGCGCACCATGAGCAAGGCCTTCGCGTTCGCCGGCGCGCGGGTCGGCTACCTCGCCGCCGACCCTGCCGTCGTCGATGCCCTGCGCCTCGTGCGCCTCCCGTACCACCTCTCGGCGCTCACGCAGGCCGCGGCGCTCGGCGCCCTCGCGCACTCCGGCGAGATGCTCGCGATGGTCGACGAGATCCGCGGGCAGCGTGAGCGCATCGCCACCGAGCTGGCCCGCCTCGGATTCCGCCCCTACCGCAGCGGGGCGAACTTCGTGCTGTTCGGCGGAGTCGACGACCCGCACGCGGTGTTCGAGGCGCTCCTCGAACGGGGGATCCTCATCCGCGAGATCGGCCTCCCCGGATGCCTCCGCGTGACGGCCGGCACCGAGGCCGAGACGACGGCGTTCCTCGAGGCGATCGCGAACTTCGCACCGGCCGGTTCGCCCGCGAGTGCGGCAGCGTCACCGGCCCACGCGACGGCCTCCTCGGCGAACCCCGCATCGGCCCCCGAATAGGATGACGGCATGACCACTCCCGGCGCACCGCGCACCGCCCGCGTGCAGCGCGAGACGAGCGAGTCCAGCATCGACCTGTCGGTGAACCTCGACGGCACGGGCGTGAGCGACATCGAGACCTCGGTGCCGTTCTACGACCACCTCCTCACGGCATTCGCCAAGCACTCGCTCACCGACCTCACGGTGCGGGCGCGCGGCGACATCGAGATCGACGTGCACCACACCGTGGAAGACGTGGGCATCGTGCTCGGGCAGGCCATCCGCGAGGCGCTCGGCGACAAGCGCGGCATCTCGCGATATGGCGACGCCCTCGTGCCCCTCGACGAGGCCCTCGCGCAGGCCGTGGTCGACATCTCCGGACGCCCATTCCTCGTGCACTCGGGCGAACCCGCGGGCTTCGAGTTCCACCTCATCGGCGGTCACTTCACGGGTTCCATGGTGCGCCACGTCTTCGAGGCCATCGCGTTCAACGCCGGCCTCACCGTGCATGTCACGGTGCTCGGCGGTCGCGACCCCCACCACATCGCCGAGGCCGAGTTCAAGGCGTTCGCGAGGGCGTTCCGGCAGGCGAAGGCGCTCGACCCGCTCGTCACCGGCATCCCGTCGACCAAGGGCGCGCTGTGACGGGTGCGAAGCGCGTCGTCGTGCTCGACTACGGCTCGGGCAACGTGCACTCGGCCGCCAAGGCGCTCGAACGCGCGGGCGCCGAGGTGCAGGTGACCGCCGACCGGGCCGCCGCCCTCGAGGCCGACGGCCTCCTCG
>NZ_JBFUCL010000097.1:0-11058 GCF_056405255.1 Agromyces sp. P1_H4
ACGTGATCTCGGTGTCGCTCACCTGGACGAACGGAACGGATGCCCCGTCGATCGTCACCTCGGTCGCGCCGGCCAGGTCGGTGCCGGTGATCGTCACGGGCGTGCCGCCGGTGACCGGACCCTCGTCGGGCGTGAGCGCGGTCAGCGCGGGAGCCGGCACGAACGTGAACGGCAGCGGGTTGCTCGCGCCGCCCGGCGTCGTGACCACCACGTCGACCGGGCCGGCCGCGTGCGGCGGTGTCGTGAACGTGATCTCGGTGTCGCTCACCTGGACGAACGGCACGGACGCGCCGTCGATSGTCACCTCGGTCGCGCCGGCCAGGTCGGTGCCGGTGATCGTGACGGGCGTGCCGCCCGCGACGGGACCCTCATCGGGCGTCAGCGCCGTCAGCACCGGAGCCGGCACGAACGTGAACGGCAACGGGCTACTCTGACCGCCCGGCGTGGTCACCACCACGTTGGCCGGGCCTGCAACGTGCGCCGGCGTCGTGAAGGCGACCTCGGTGTCGCTCACCTGGGTGAACGGCACCGACACGCCGTCGATCGTGATCTGCGTCGTGCCGGCCAGGCCGGTGCCCACTATGGTGACGTCGGTCCCTCCCGCCGTCGGACCCTCATCCGGGGTGAGCGAGAGGAGCACGGGCGCCACGAGGTTCGGCCCCACCAGGGCTCGGGCGAGGTTCAGTTCGAGCAGCCCGGGCACGATGGCCGTCGGCAGGACGCTGAGTCGCAGCGCGGTCTCCTGGAAGACGGCGCCGGCAACCGGCGGCTCGGGCTCCTGCACGTTGGCGAGGAGCGAGACGACCGTGTCGAGCAGCAGGATGGCGGGGTTCAGCGCGTTGATCACCGGGTTCAGCACGTTCGTCGTGAGCGACGTGAGGAAGGTGCCGAGCGCTCCGCTCACGGGGTCGATGACCGCGTCGACGATCGGGCCGAGCGCTCCGAGGATGAGCGCATCCGTGACTCCGGTGATCGGGAGGATTCCAAGCGCGGTGATGTCGACGGTGGCCGTGCCGTCGGCGATGCTGGCGAGCGTGCCGTCGACGGTCACGTTCACGAGCGGGACGAGGCCGAGGGCGTTGACGTCGACGTCGACCGACACGGTCGCGGCGTCGAGCGCCTCCGTGATCGCCGTGCCGAGATCGTCGACGAGCCCATCGATGAGGTCGGCGACCTGGGTGGTCACCTCGGTCAGCACGGCGGCCGAGAGCAGCTCTGTGCTCGGTGGCAGGCTGTTGAGACCGCCGACGAGTTGGTCGAGGTCGAGGGTGATGGTGCCTGCGGCGAGATCGATGACCACCCCGCCGCCCGAGTCGAGCGGCGTCGTAAGGATCGGGTTGACGGCCGCGGGAAGATCGACCGAGACGGTCGCGCTGGCATCGCCGAGCCCGCCCACGTCGAGCACGCTGTCGACGGCGGAGAGAACTCCCTGCACGAGCTGGCCCTCAAGTGCGTCGACGGCAGTGTTGAGCGTGCCGACCGCGCCGTTCACCGTCCCCGTGATGCCCGCGATCACCGGGCTGTCGACCTGCACGAACGCGGAGGCGATCTCGTAGTCGCCGACCGGCGTGCCACCGGCCGTCACCGACGCGTTCGCACCGACCGCGCCCACCTCGAGGTCGAGGTCGGTGATCGTGCCGGCGAACTCCGCACCCAGCAAGTCCGCGAGGTCGAAGCCGAGCGGCCCGGGCGCCACGCCCGGCGCGGGGGTGACGCCGGTGCCGATCGCCCCGGAGTCGGAGATGAGGCCCGACGCACCGAGGGACGAGCCGTCTGTGGCGGCGCTCGCGTACTGGCCGACGACGCCCGCGTCCGCGAAGTCGATGGGCAGCTGGATCCCGCCGCCGACGTCCACGTTCAACACACCGAGCACACCGAGGTCGAGGTTCTGCGCGTTCGTCTCGGGCGTGACGCCGTCGCTCGTCGCGGTCGCCCCGTCGATGCCGACGATTGCGCTGAGGTCCACCGAGTCCAGCAGCGAGCCCGAGAGGAACTGCCCCTCCGCGTGCGACGTGTCGCCCGGAGCTGCGGTCGCGGTCAGCACACCGCCCGCGGCCAGCACGGCCACGACACTCAGGAACGCGGTGCTGCGGAACCGGAACCGCCTGCCGCGGCTCCCCCGATCCCGCTCGATCCGCGCCCAGGCGCGTGTCTGCTGCTCCATCGATCAACCCCCATGTCGACGAATGGCGGACTCCCCCGAGCCCGTCCCCCGATGTCAACCTAGAGCCAAGTCGCGGTCGGGGACAAGGGTTTCCTGATGGATGACTGAAGGTTACCTCGACGAAACCTCGGGAATGTCGGATCCCGTCGTCGCAGCGTCGTCGTCGATGCCGTCCCCGGCGTTCGTCTCCTCCTCTGCCACCCCATGGTCGCGCGCCGCACTGAGCCCGGCGAACCCGCGGATGAAGAGCGGGCTGCCGCCGAGTACGAGGTAGAGCGCCGCGCACGTCGCGAGCGTCGGCACGAGCCCTACCTGCTCGACCGCGAGCCCGCCGAGCAGCGCCCCGAGCGGCATGGACGCGGCAACGCCCGCCGTGAGGGCACCGAACACCCGCGCGCGCATGCCGTCGGGCACCTCGCCGTACATCGCGGTCGACATCATCGGGTTGAGGGCGCCGGCGGCCAGGCCCGACAGCGCGAGCACCGGCAGGAGCACGGGCAGCGGTGCACCGAGCGCCATCGCCAGGTAGGGCGGCGTGCCGGCGAGCACGAAGCACGTGGCGAACATCACCCGCCCCGAGTAGCGGTGGCCGAGCACCCCGAAGAGCGCGGAGCCCGTGAGCGCGCCCGCCGCGAAGCATCCGACCATGAAGCCCAGCACGGCCGGGTCGTGCAGCACCCGCGTGGCGTACACCGGCTTCAGCACCGTCATGCCGGCGGCGTCGATCGCGTTCGTGAGCGTCACGAGCAGCACGATGGCGCGCAGCAGCGGATGCCTCGCGATGAAGCGGATACCGACGACGAACCCGCCCTTGGTGGGCTCGCCCACGCCCTCGCCGTCGCTGTCGCCGTCGGCAGCGTCGTCCGMGGCGGCCGCCGCCACCGCGCGCGGCACGAAGCAGGCGACGAGCACGGCCGAGACGACGAATCCGCCGGCGTCCACGATGAGCGCCGGCACCGGCCCGAGGAGCGCGACCATGGCGCCCGCGACGCCCGCGCCGACCATGGTGGAGGTACGCTGCACGGCCGACTGCGCCCCCGCGGCGCGGGCGAGCGGCATCCGTGCCAGCTTCGCGAGATCGGGCACGAGCGCCGTCTTCGCGGTGTCACCCGGCGGGTCGAGGAGGCCACCGAGGAACACCAGCGCGAGCAGCGCCCCGAACGAGAGCCCGACCGTGGCGCTGAGCAACGGGATGGCGATGATGGCGAGCGCGCTCGCGACATCCGCGGCGATGCTCGAGACGCGATAGCCGAAGCGGTCGACGAGCACGCCGCCGAACGTGCCGCCGATGATGAGCGGGACCGTGGCGAACACGCCGGCCACGCCCGCGGCGAGCGGCGAGCCGGTCTGGGTCAGGGCGATGATCGGGATGGCGACGAGCGCGATCGCGTTGCCGCCGAGCGAGAAGAACTGGGCCGTGTAGAGCGCGAACAGCGGCGCGCGCCGCCGTGCCCCGGTCATGACAGCGTCCGGGGGAAGGTGTGCGTGATCCACCGCACCGCGCGCGTGCCCTCGCGGGGCTCGCGGCCGCGCGCCCACCACTTGTCGCGCACCGCCTCGAGGTCGGCGTTGAGCTCGCGGAACTCGTCGAGCGTGAGCTGCGCTCCGCCGTCGCTCGAGTCCGACGTGGCGACCCACTCGGGCTCGAGGTCGAGTTCGGCGTCGAGCGCCTGCAGGAGTTCGCGGTGGTAGAGATCGAGCACCGCTCGCCGCATGGCTTCGTCGGCCTCGCGCCGATCTGGATCGTCGAGGAAGTCCGCCGACTGGGAGGTCGTCATCTCGTGCGCGGCCTTCCACCAACGCTCGCGGCCGTCTCGTTCGAACTCGGGTGCGGGCACGACGAACCCGTGCTTCGCGAGCGTCGCGAGGTGGTAGCTCACCGATCCGGATGCCGCGCCGGTGGCCTGCGCGAGCGCGCCGACCGACTGCGGTCCCTCGACGCGGAGGAGGCCCAAGATGCGCAGCCGCAGGGGGTGCGCGAGCGCACGCATGGGGCCGGGATCGTGGACCTGGATGACCCGGTCTCGGTGCTCATCCCGTGGCGCGGGGGTGGGCGCATGCTCAGAGTCGCTCATGCGTCGATGCTAACTCCGCAAGACTCGTTGCACAATAGTTCTTGCGCAATTCCCGCCCGCGGATTGAGGACGCGATCTGGGCGTATGAGGTCGGCACGAAGCCCCGTTCGCGTCCTCAACCGGGAGTGGTGACGAGTCCCAGCGGCGAGAGCCGGGGTTGCGATGGTCAGGCGGTGACGACGGCGAGCGTCTGCCGCGCGATCTCGAGCTCCTCGTCGGTCGGCACGACGAGCACGGCCGTGCGCGAGGCATCCGTCGAGATGCGGCGAGCGCCGCTCCCCCGCTCGCCGTTGCGCTCGGGGTCGATCTCGACGCCGAAGCCCTCGAGGCCCGCAAGCGACCACTCCCGCACGATGGGCGCGTTCTCGCCCACGCCCGCGGTGAAGGCGATCGCGTCGACCCGTCCGAGCTGCGCCGCGTAGGCACCGACGTACGAGCGGATGCGGTGCGTGTACACCTCCAGGGCGAGGGTCGCCGCCTCGTCGCCCGACTCGGCCGCCGACACGAGGTCGCGCATGTCGCCGTGCCCACCGAGCCCGAGGATGCCGCTCCGCTTGTTGAGCAGGTCGTCGAGCCCGTCGGCATCGAGCCCGGCCCGGCGCTCGAGGTGCAGCAGGATGGCAGGATCCAGGTCGCCCGAGCGGGTGCCCATGACGAGTCCCTCGAGCGGGGTCATGCCCATGCTCGTCTCCACGGAGCGACCACCCGAGACGGCGCAGGCCGACGCGCCGTTGCCGAGGTGCAGCACGATGAGGCGCAGGTCCTCGACGGGGCGCCCGAGGAACTCCGCGGTCGCGCGCGACACGAACCGGTGCGACGTGCCGTGGAAGCCGTAGCGGCGGATGCGATGCCTCGCCGCCACCTCGCGGTCGATCGCGTACGTGTAGGCCGCGGGCGGCATGGTCTGGTGGAACGCCGTGTCGAAGACGGCGACGTGCGGCACGTCGGGGAACGCCTTCTGGGCGGCGACGATGCCCGCGAGGTTCGCGGGGTTGTGCAACGGTGCGAGCACCGACAGCTCGTCGATGTTGATCTTCACGAGCTCGGTGATCACCGTCGGCTCGAAGAACCGCGCTCCGCCCTGCACCACCCGGTGCCCCACCGCGATGGGCGGGTACTCCTCCAGCGACGGGCCGTGCGCGGCGAACGCCTCGAGCATCCACGCGAAGGCGGCGTCGTGGTCGGGCACCGCGACGTCGTCGCGGAACGTCTCGTCAGCGGCATCCGGCCCGCCCGCGGCATCCGACCCAGCCGGCGCACCGCTCGACGACGGATGCCGCACCGTGTGCGTCGCCCGGCCGTCGGCCTGTCCGATCCGCTCGATGAGCCCGCTCGCCAGTGGCTCGGCCGCCTCCACGTCGATCAGCTGGTACTTCATCGACGACGAGCCCGAGTTGACGACGAGGACGATGCTCACGAGGCATCCGCCGCCTGGATCGCCGTGATCGCCACGGTGTTCACGATGTCCTGCACCAGGGCCCCCCGGGAGAGGTCGTTGATCGGCTTGTTGAGCCCCTGCAGCACAGGGCCGATGGCGACCGCGCCAGACGAGCGCTGCACGGCCTTGTAGGTGTTGTTGCCCGTGTTGAGGTCGGGGAAGATGAACACCGTCGCCCGGCCCGCGACCGTCGACTCGGGCAGCTTCGTGCGTGCCACCGCGGCGTCGGCTGCCGCGTCGTACTGGATGGGGCCCTCGACCGCGAGCTCGGGCGCACGCTCGCGCACGAGCTCGGTCGCGCGGCGCACCTTGTCGACGTCGACGCCCGTGCCCGACTCGCCCGTGGAGTACGACAGCATGGCCACGAGCGGCTCGATGCCGAACTGCGAGGCCGTCGCCGCCGACGAGATCGCGATGTCGGCGAGCTGCTCGGCGGTCGGCATCGRCACGATGGCGCAGTCGCCGTAGACGAGCACCCGGTCGGCGAGCGCCATGAGGAAGACGCTCGACACCACGTCGACGCCCGGCTTCGTCTTGATGATCTCGAACGCGGGGCGGATCGTGTGCGCCGTCGTGTGCACCGCGCCCGACACCATGCCGTCGGCGAGCCCCAGCGCGACCATCATGGTGCCGAAGTACGACACGTCCTGCACGATCTCGCGCGCCTGCTCGAGCGTGACGCCCTTGTGCGCCCGGCGGCGCTGGTACTCGTCGGCGAACCGGTAGACGAGCACGTGATCGTGGTTCGAGAGCACCGTGGCGCGCGAGATGTCGAGGCCGAGCCCGATCGCGCGGGCGCGGATCTCGATCTCCTCGCCGAGGATCGTGAGCTCGGCGACGTCGCGGGCGAGCAGCGTCGCGGCCGCGCGGAGGATGCGATCGTCATACCCCTCGGGCAGGACGATGTGCTTGCGCTCCCGGCGCGCGCGTTCGAGCAGTCCGTACTCGAACATGAGCGGGGTGACGACCTCGGGACGTGCGACGTCGAGCAGGTCGAGCAGCGCGTGCCCGTCGACGTGCTTCTCGAACAGCGAGAGCGCCGTGTCGCGCTTGCGCTGCGATTCTGCGGCGAGACGGCCGCGCGTCTGCGTGATCGCGAGCGCCGTGTCGTAGCTGCCGAGCTGCGTGCGGATGATCGGCAGGCCCGCCTTCAGGCCATCGATGAGGCGTTCGACCGCGTCGGAGAGCGGGAAGCCGCCGTTCAGCACGATGCCCGAGATCGACGGGAACGTCGCCGAGGCGTGCGCGGTGAGCACGCCGAGCAGCACCTCGCTGCGATCGCCCGGCACCACCACGACCGATCCCTCGATGAGGCGCGTGAGCACGTTCTCCATGGACATCGCGGCGACCACCACGCCGAGCGCCTCGCGGTCGAGCAGGTCGGGATCGCCGGCGTACAGCTCGCCGTCGACGGCGGCCATGATGCTGCGCATCGAGGGCGCGACGAGGAACGGGTCCTCGGGGATGGCCCACACGGCGACGGATGCCGCGGACAACGTCTCGACGCCCGAGACCGCGTCGACCTCCCACCGAGCGGCCGCGCCGACGCGCTGCACGATGACGTCGAGCTGCTCGGGGTCGGCGCGATTGACGACGACGCCGAGGAGCGTCGCGTGCTCGCGCCCGAGCTCCTCGATCGCGAGTTCGGTGAGCTGGGCGAGCTCCTCGGGCGTGCGTGCGTCGGCGTGTCCGAGTCGCTCGGAGCGTGCGCGCCCCTCGCCGACCCGGCCGCCGAGCACGAGCAGCACCGGAGCGGCGAGGTTCGCCGCGATGCGGGCGTTGTAGGCGAGCTCGGTCGGGCTCCCGACATCCGTGAAGTCGGACCCGAGCACGACGACCGCGTCGCAGCGGTCCTCGACGGCCTTGAAGCGCTGCACGATCGTGGCGAGCGCCGCGTCGGGGTCGGCGTGCACCTCGTCGTACGAGACGCCGATCGCGTCCTCGTACTCGAGCGGCACCACGCCCTCGTGCGCGAGCAGCAGGTCGAGCACGTAGTCGCGCTCCTCGGTGGACCGCGAGATCGGACGGAACACGCCCACGCGCGTCGCCCGCCGCGTCAGGGTGTCGAGCGTGCCGAGCGCCACCGTGGACTTGCCGGTGTTGCCCTCGGCGGAGCAGATGTAGATGCGGTGCGCCACGCGCCCCAGCCTATTGGGCGGGCCTCGGCGGACGTCTGGGAATGCGCCGGATGCCGCGTGGCCCTGTTCGCCGGCGCGGTGCCCGCCGCCGCTCGAGGTCGGCCGCGGTCAACTCCCCCGGCTCGGCTCGGGTAGACTGTCTCCGGCTCCTCACGTGGCGCCATCCAGGCCAACTCCCCCAGGGCGGAAACGCAGCAAGGGTAACCGGGCTCTGGCGGGTGCGTGAGGAGTCTCAGGAGGATTCGCCTAGTGGCCTATGGCGCACGCTTGGAAAGCGTGTTGGGTGAAAGCCCTCGGGGGTTCGAATCCCCCATCCTCCGCCAGATATTCGAACGGCCCGATCTCCTCGCAGATCGGGCCGTTCGTCGTTTCCGGACGGCCGTGTCCTCATTAATGCGGAATAGCGGCGAAGCGCCCTGAAGAACATGATGTGAGAGATGTCAACGGCGGCGATGGACACAAGGAGTGGGGACGCAGGGGGCTCCTCCATCCGGCCGACGGCAGTAAGGGGCGACGGCCTCAGGGTATTCACCCTGAGGCCGCGTCGCACCCTCACCCGGAGCATCGGGCTTCCGATCGCCGCGCTCGCACTGCCGGTGCTGGCTGCCGAGCTATGGCTCCTCGATCCGAGCGGTACGTGGCCGATCGTCGCCTGGACCGGCCTCGTGACGGCCGCCCTCATCACGATCGCCTGGCTCGCCTACCAACGCACCCAGGCCTCGGTCAGTGAGTACGGCATCGTCGAGCGCGGCTTCTTCGGCGGCACCTACACGGTCGCGGCACGCGACATCTCGGGCATCCTCCGCGTGGAGCTGTACCGGCCCAACAGCCTCGACACCACGCACGAGCTCTTCGTCGTCAGCCGGAACGGGCGCGGCGTCTTCCGCATGCGCGGGCGGTTCTGGAACTCGGCCACGATGGACCAGATGGCCGAGATCCTCGGTACCGAGGAATCCGTGCGCAGCGAGCCGGTCACGCTCGCCGAGCTGCGGGAGACCGACCCGAACCTCCTCTACTGGTTCGAGCGGCGCTCGCTCACGCGCTGACCTCGTCGACGTCCGAGCGACCGTCGGTCGCCCGGCGGTCTGGGGTACCGCGGTCGGTCGTACCGCGATCGGTCGCGATGCCGAGCAGCGGTGCGTCGGGACGGCTCGACGGCAGCTCGTGGAATCCGAGCCGGTCGTAGAACGCGCGCGCCGCCGTGTTGGCGGCGTCCATGCCGAGGTGTACGGCCGGCACGCCCCGAGCCGCGAGCGCGTCGCGCAGTGTGTCGATGAGACGGCGGCCGAGTCCCTGCCCCTGCAACACAGGCAGCAGGTCGATGTGCAGGTGCGCCGGATACACGTCGACCTCGGCGATGAGCATGCGGTCGGGGTTCGTGCCGGCGTCGATGAGCTGCGCCTCGGTGAAGCCCGGTTCGCGTCCGGTGGGGGCCCCTGGTGACGGATGCCGCTCGCGGAACCCGGGCGTCCACTCGCGCGTCCACCACTCGACGAAGGCGCGGGTGTCGGCGACGCCGATGACGTAGCCCAGTGCGCGTCCGTCGTGCCCGTCGTCGACCACGAAGGCGAGGTCGGGGTCGTAGGTCACGTACGGCAACGCGAACACCTCGGGCATGAGCGAGTCGTCGGAGTACACGCCGGTCGCGTCCCCGCCGCCGGCGGCCGTGCGCAGGCAGATCTGGAAGACGGCGTCGCGGTCGCCCGGGCGATAGGGACGGATGAACGGATGCCGCGGAGCGGCGTCATTCGCGGATGCGGCCGTCGCGGCATCCGCTCGCTCTGCGCTCATCGCCGCCGCCGCGTGCCGAAGATGCCCTCGACGACGCTCGTGAGCACGTCGCGGGTCGCCTTGGATCCGAGCACCTGCTCGAGCACCGAGTCGCCGCCCGAGGAGCGCAAGCGCGTGGTGGATCGCGAGCGGGAGGTGCTCGAAGTGCGCTTCATGAGCCGGTCGTACTCGGCCTGCGCCGCCCTCTGCTCCTTGTCGCGCTGCTTCTCGATGGCGGCCTGCTGCTTGGCGTACTCGGCGTCGGCCTTGGCCTTGGCCGCGGCATCCTCGGCGGCCTTCGCGGCGGCTGCCGCGGCGTTCATCTTCGCGGTGAGCAGTTCATGTGCGGACTCCCGGTCGATCGCGGTGCCGTACTTCGCCTGCAGGGGCGACGCGGCGATGGCGGCATCGATCGCGGCATCCGGCGACGGTGACATCAGCGCCTGCGGAGCGCGGAGCCGCGTCCACGCGACGGGGCTCGGCGCACCCTTCTCGTTCATGACGGTGACGATCGCCTCGCCGGTGCCGAGGGTCGTGAGCACCTCCTCGAGGTCGTAGCCCGACCTCGGGTAGGTCGAGACGGTCGCGCGCAACGCCTTCGCGTCGTCGGGCGTGAACGCCCGCAGCTGATGCTGCACCCGCGATCCGAGCTGGGCGAGCACGTCGGCGGGCACGTCCTTGGGGGTCTGGGTGACGAAGAACACGCCGACGCCCTTCGAGCGGATGAGGCGCACCGTCTGCACGACCTGCTGCAGGAAATCCTTCGACGCGTCGGCGAACAGCAGGTGCGCCTCGTCGAAGAAGAACACGAGCTTGGGCTGGTCGAGGTCGCCCACCTCGGGAAGGTCGTTGAACAGGTCGGCGAGCAGCCACATGAGGAAGGTCGAGTAGAGCGCCGGGCGGTCGGCGACGCCCGGGACCTCGAGCAGGCTCACGATGCCACGACCGTCGGATGCCACGCGCAGGAACTCGGCGGTGTCGATCTCGGGCTCGCCGAAGAACGCGTCGGCCCCGGCCTCGGCGAACGCGACGAGCTCCCGCAGGATGACGCCGACCGTCGCCTTGGAAAGGCCGCCGAGCCCCTCGAGCTCGCCCTTGCCCTCATCGCTCGTGAGGTACTGCAGCACCGCCCGGAGGTCTTCGAGGTCGAGCAGAGCCAGCCCGGCGTTCTCGGCGTAGTGGAACACGAGTCCGAGGCTCGACTCCTGCGTGTCGTTGAGGCCGAGCACCTTGCTCAGCAGCAGCGGGCCGAACCCGGCGACCGTGGCGCGGATCGGCACGCCGCGGCCGATGCCRCCGAGCGAGAAGAACTCGACCGGGAAGGATGCCGCCTCCCACGCCTGGCCGATGCCGGCGGTGCGCCGGAGCAGCTTCTCGTTGCCCACGCCGGGAGTCGCGATACCCGAGAGGTCGCCCTTGATGTCGGCGGCGAACACCGCCACGCCATGGGCGGCGAGCTGCTCGGCGAGCACC
>NZ_JBFUCL010000098.1:0-10966 GCF_056405255.1 Agromyces sp. P1_H4
CTATACCGCCGAGATCAACCCGCTCGCGCTCGGGTTCACGCTGCAGGCGCTCGTGAGCGTGCGCATCCGGCCGGGTGCCAGGCACCTGATGGAGCAGATCTCCGACGAGCTGCGCCAGGAGCCCGAGGTCGCGCAGCTCTTCTTCCTCGGCGGCACCGAGGACTTCCTCATCCACGTGCGCGTGCGCGACAGCGAGCACGTGCGGCAGTTCGTGCTGAAGAACCTCTCGGCCAACCCGGCCGTCGCGCTCACCGAGACGAACCTGGTGTTCGAGCACCACACGGCACTGTCGGCCGGACTGCGCGCGGTGCTCTGAGCGCTACCGCGAGATGGGCAGGATCTCCGAGAGGTCGAGCCCGTCGGGCGACTCGAGCTGCTCGTAGGTGCAGCTCTCGGGAGTGCGATCGGTGCGCCACCTGCGGAACTGCGCCGTGTGACGGAACCGGTCGCCCTCCATGTGGTCGTATGCCACCTCGACGACCAGCTCGGGGCGGAGCGGCACGAACGAGAGGTTCTTGCCCGCGTTCCACCGGCTCACCGCCCCCGGCAGCCGTGCCGACTGGTGCGCCTCCTGGTCGGCCCACTCGCCCCACGGATGCACCGAGAGATCGTCGGCGACGAGCGGCTCGAGCTCCGCGACGAGGCTCGCCCGGCGCGCCATCGGGAAGGACGCCGCGACTCCCACGTGGTGCAACCGGCCGTCTCCGTCGTACAGCCCGAGGAGCAGCGACCCGACGATCCCGCCGGTCTTGTGCCACCGGAACCCCGCGACCACGCAGTCGGCGGTGCGCTCGTGCTTGATCTTGAACATCGTCCGCTTGTCGGGCAGGTACGTGCCGTCGAGCGGCTTGGCCACCACCCCGTCGAGGCCGGCGCCCTCGAACCGCGTGAACCAGTCGCGTGCCTCGGCGAGGTCTGCGGTTGCCGGGGTGATGAAGACGGGGTCGGATGCCGCGGCGAGCGCCTCCTCCAACCCGCGGCGCCGGTCGGCGAACGGCTCCTCCATCAGGTTCTCGTCGCCGACGGCGAGGAGGTCGAACCCGACGAACGAGGCGGGCGTGGTCTCGGCGAGCATGGCGACCCGGCTCGCGGCCGGGTGGATGCGCTGCTGCAGTGCGTCGAAGTCGAGCCGCCCGTCGGAGGTGAGGATGATCTCACCGTCGATCACGCACCGCGCCGGCAGGTTCTCGCGAAGGGCCGCCACCAGCTCGGGGAAGTACCGCGTCATCGGGCGCTCGTTGCGGCTCCCCAGCTCGATCTCGTCGCCGTCCTTGAAGACGATGGTGCGGAAGCCGTCCCACTTCGGCTCCACGTGGCCGACGTCGGGGATCTCCTTCACCGACTTGGCGAGCATGGGCGAGAGGGGCGGCATCACCGGGAGGTCCATCCGTCCATCTTGGTCCGCTCGGCGACGGACCGCAGCCCCGAAGGCGAAGGAGGCGCGCTGGGTAGCACCGCCCCTCGGGCGGGTCAATCCCCTGTGCCCGCCGCGCGCGCGCGCGTACCGTCGAAGTCGGCGGACCTCGCAGTCRCGGTCGGCCGTGAGCGAGGAGTGAGCGATGACCGATCCCGCCCCCACCGATCCGAATGCGGCGGAGGAGCTCGACGAGGCGGTCGAGGCCGTCGAACAGCACCAGCAGGCCGAGCACGACGCCGACCCCGACGAGCACGTCGTCGTCCGCGACCCCGACACGGGTCACCTGAGCGAGGAGCCGGCGCAATGACCTCCACCATCGAGCCGGCGCACGACGATCGCCCGAGAACCGGCCACGGACTCCCGCCCATCGGCCTCTGGTGGCCGATGCTCGAACGTCCCCTGCAGCGCGAGGTGCTCGAGAACCTCGACGCGCCCCTGCGCGGCGTCATCGTGCGCCGCATCTTCGACCTCTGCGAACTCGACCACGAGCCCGTGCCCCGCGGCGGCGTGCGCCTCGGCGTGAACGAGCGCGCCTACATCGCCGGCTGGATGCACGCGGTCGACTGGGACTGACCGCTGGGACTGACGGCGCGTCGGATGCCTCGGCCGGCCCGACGGCGGGCACACTCCTGACGTGGGCAGTGAACGGGCGGTCGTCGATCGGCCGCGCTACGAGCGCGACACCGTGGAGTTCGCGCGCGCCTTCACCTTCTTCGACGCGGTGTACGCGTTCGCGCTGACCCTGCTCGTCGTCAACATCGATCCCCCCAGTGCGGTCGACTGGACCAGCCTTCCCGCCCTGCTCGCCAGCGGCCTGGAATGGCAGCTGTTCGGCTTCGCGGTGAGCTTCGCGGTGATCGCGGTGTTCTGGCGGGTGAACCACCGCATCGTCTCGGGGTTCCGCGCCGTCACGCCGGGCACCATCGTCGCGAACCTCGTCGCCATCGCCTTCGTGGTGCTCATCCCGTTCTCCACGCAGGGCATCAGCGACGAGGGCTCGGCGGATGCTCCCCTCGCGGTGGCCGTCTACGCCGTGAACATCAGCTGCGCCGTGTTCGCGCAGTCGGCGGTCTTCGCCGTCGCCCGCCGGGACGGCGTGCTCATCGCGCCGCTGCCCCGGCGTGCCGACAGGGTGAACTTCATCGACACGATGACCACTCCGGCGATCTTCCTCGCCTCCATCCCCATCGCATACGCGTTCGGCGCCGACGCCGGGCGCTGGACCTGGGCGCTGCTCGTCGTGGTCAACCCGCTCGTCGGCCTGTGGTCGTCGAGGCGGGTGGCCCGCATCGTGGCCGAGGATGCCGCAGCACGCGGCATCCGTCGTCGCGACGATCTCGAGCCGCCCACCGAGTCGCGCGCGTAGCCACCGCCGCCGGCACGTGCCGGAAGGGAGGGCCCGAAGTCAAGACCCTCCCGCGATCCGGTTCCGCCCGGAATGATCGATCCGATCCGGCCGGCGCATCCGCGCAGTTCCTCGCCGGCGTGCCCGGAACGGAGTGGAATGGGCTCTCTGCTGTACGACGCCGACCACGCGGCGGAGTTCGATGATCGGACCCTCGCGCACCTGCAGGTGATCATCGTGAACAAGCTGCGGCGGCGGGAGAGCTTCCCGTTCACCTGGAGCGACGAACGCCGCTCGATGACCATCTGGCTGAGCCCGCACACCCCGGTGGCGTTCGTCTACCACGGCAACCGGCGCCCGCGGCTCAACCGCGCCTGGCTCGGGGACCTGGCCCTCATCGCGAACTCGGCTGGCGGGCTGATCGTGGTGCCGGAGCCGCCCGAGACGGAGTCGGTGGCGGCCGCCGAGGCGCCGGTCGTCGGTTGATCGGTCGGATGCGCTCCCTGCGAATTCGACCGGAGGACTAACGTTCGGGCCGCTCCCGGCGTACGCTCGCGTTATATCGCGTTTGATCGCGCTATATCGCGTTCCTGCCGGCACGGGTCGATCGCCCGACGTCCGGGACGCGCCGTGGCGACGACGGGACGAAGGCGGGGACATGGAAGAGCTGGAGCGGCCGTCATGAGCGGCCTCGAATGGGTGCTGGCGGCGCTCGGGATCGTGATCGCGATCGGGGTCGCCTCGATCGTGACGGTCGTCCTCGTGCTGCGAGCGCTGTACCGACGCGTCCGTCGCAGCCGCGCCGTGGGCGGAACCGTCCTGCGGACGCGTGCCGCGCTCAGCCACGGACCGCAGCGGAGCGTCCTCGCGCTTCGCGTGCGCCTCGCCGAGACGCTCACCAGCGGGCAGTCCGCGATCGATCTGCTCGCGAGCGGCCACGGGCCGCGTGGCGACCTGCCGCGGCTGTTCCGGCGCATCCAGGAGGAGAGCGCCGCGCTCGACCTCCAGCTGCGGCTCATGGAGAGCGAGACGGACTCCGCCGTCCTCGGCGAGTCCCTGCCTGCGGCGCGGCACCGCGTCGAACAGGTGACGGGCCTCGTGGGCCGCATGCGCACGACCGTCGCCGCCGTGCTCGCGGGCTCCACCGACGACGTGCTCACCACGCTCGACGGCGATGTCGATCGCGAGATCGCCGCACTGCATGCGGGCGTGCAGGAACTGCGCCGGCTCGACGGCCACGAGGCCCCAGAACCGCTCCGGCAGCCGACCATCGTCCGCTCCAACCGCTCGACACAAGGGATCCGACCATGAGCAGCAACAGCGCGCGGATGCGCACCATCTTCCGCAGCAAGACCACGAAGGCCCTCGACAAGATCGAGGACCCCCGCGACACCCTCGACGACAGCTACGACCAGCAGGTGAAGCTCCTGCAGCAGGTGCGACAGGCGGTCGCAGAGGTCGCGACCGCGAAGAAGCGGCTCGAGCTGCAGGGGCAGGAGCTGGGCACGAGGTACGCCCGCCTCGGAACCCAGGCTCGCGACGCCGTCGTCCACGGTCGCGAGGACCTCGCCCGGGCCGCCCTCGAGCGCCGCGCGCTGCTCGAGAACCAGGTGGGCAAGCTGCAGCAGCAGTTCATGGCCCTCGACACGCAGACCGCGCAGCTCCAGGAGCGCGAGCGCCGGCTCACCGAGCAGGTCGCCGCGTTCCGCATCGAGAAGGAGACCATCAAGGCCACCTACACCGCGTCCGAGGCGCAGGTCCGGGCGAACGAGGCGGTCGCGGGCGTCGGCAACGCCATGAGCGACGTCGGCACGAGCCTCGACCGCGCTCGCGACCGCGTGGCCCAGATGCAGGCGCGTGCCGCCGCGACCGACGAGCTGCTCGCGAGCGGTGCGCTGCAGGACCTCACCGCCACACCCGACGCGGACATCGAGCAGCAGCTGGCGGCCGTGACCGCGAAGGCGGACGTGGATCGCCAGCTCGAGGCACTGCGCAACGCCGGAGCGGCGCCGGCAGGTTCGGCCTCGAGCGGACGCTCCCCCGGCGACGCCCCCGACGGGTGGCTGAGCATCGGACGAGGCTGAGCACCGGGGGTGACCCCGCACCCCGGTGAGAGAGTGCCCCTGGAGGGACTCGAACCCCCAACCCTTTCCTTAGGACGGAACTGCTCTTCCATTGAGCTACAGAGGCTGACCGCACGAGTCTACCGGCTCGCGATAGCGTGTCCTGCGGCGCCCGTGGCGCTCGAGAGCGCGGCCCGGCCGTGAGACGAGGAGTCGAGATGACCGGTGCGGAGACCACGAGGTTCTGGGTGGGCGCCTCGACGCTCGGTGCGCTCGGATCGGCGGCACGCGGCATCCGACCGCTCGACATGGCCGCCGACGGCACCGCGACGCTCGGCGACGTGGTCGAGGTCGGACCGAATCCGATGTACCTCGCGGTCTCGGCGGCGACGGGCGTGCTCGGCATCGTGCACGAGCTCGCCGACGGGCTCGTCTCGACGTGGACGGTCGAGGGCGACGAACTTCGAGCCTTCGGCGAACCCGGCCGCACCGGCGCCGCCGACCCCTGCCACCTCGCCTTCGACGAGTCGGGCGACTGGATCTTCGCGGCGAACTACTCAGGCGGCCGCCTCACGGCCCATCCGTCGGCTCCGGATGCCGCGGCCGACGCCGTGCACGTCGTTCCGTTCTCGGGCAGCGGGCCGAACTCCGAGCGCCAGGCCTCGCCGCACGCCCACCAGGCGGTCGTGGACTCCGCACGCGACCGGCTGCTGGTCGCCGACCTCGGGTCGGACCGCATCCGGGTGATCGCGCTGGACGCGCTGCCCGAGGGACTCCCGCATGACGAGTCGCGCGACGTCGAGGTGCATCCGGGTGCCGGGCCGCGTCACCTCGTGATCGCCGGCGACCTCGCCGTCGTCGCGAACGAGCTCGACCGCACGGCGAGCGTCCTCGACCTGCAGGCCGGTCGCGAGCTGGCCTGGTTCGACGTCGACGACCGGGTGGCGCCGCGCGGGCTCGGACTCTCGGCGATCCGCCTGACGCGCGCCGGCACGGTGCTCATCGGCGACCGCGACGCGGATGCCCTCGTCGCCATGCGGTTCGATCCCGACGCGCGTACGCTCGAACGCCTCGCCTCGGTGCCGACGGGCGGGCGGCATCCGCGTGACCTGCACGTGTCGCACGACGAGCGGTTCGTCCTCGTCGCCGACCAGGCCTCGGACTCGATCGCGGTCATCGCGCTCGACGAGGGCGTTCCGACCGAGGTCGTGGCCACCCTGCAGACGCCGGCGCCGGCCTGCCTGGCCCGCCTGCCCTGAACCGAACAGGGCTGGGCTGGCCCGCGGTCAGTTGTAGCCGAGGATCACGATCGCCGAGGTGGACGGCGCGAGCTCGTCGACCCACGCGATCTCGTCGAGTCGCGCCTCATCCAAGTCCTGCGTCATCGCCATCACCTGCCTCACCGTGGAATGAGGCCCAACGTTACCGAGGCCGCTCGACGAGATCACTGGCCAGGACGTCCAACAAATCGAGCGGATATCGCCATGGCGTCGACAACGGCGCGGCGCGGCGGGTCAGCCGGGCGGGTAGAGGTACAGCGCCGAGCCGGCCGGGATGGTGCGACGGTGGTAGGAGTGGTCGGAGTTCTGGTTGTACTCCTCGATGTTGACCGAGCCATCGGCGTTGATCGACTGCACGTAGGCGACGTGGTTGTAGGGGAACCAGGCGACGGCCCCGATCACCGGCTCGCTCGAGGTCGGCCACCCCTTGGCGGCCCATGCGTCGGCCCACGCGTACGCACTGCCCGATGCCAGGTTGCTCCAGTCCCACTTCCACGGGGCGCTGGTCACTCCCGCGTCGCGGTTGAGGCGCCACGCGACGAAGTCGACGCACTCGCGGTAGTAGTAGCGCAGCGGAGACAGGCCGCCGCCGTAGTCGTCGGGCACCTGGTCCCACCACGGGTAGTCGTCGCCCTCGGCCTTGACCGTGTAGATCGCGTAGCTGCCGGAGCCGCGTGACGCGAGCTCGGCCGCCCACGCGGACTGCTGCGCCTCCTCGGCGTCGATGCGGGCCTGTTCGATCTCGGCCTTGGTGGTCACCGCGTAGGTGTCGGACGACAGCGGGGCACCGCTCGCGAGTGCCGACACGTCGACGTCCTGCGCCTCGGCCCGCGAGAGGCTGAAGGCTCCGGATGCCGCGAAGCCGCCGACGCCCGGCATGATCGCGTAGGCCGGCAGGGCGACGGTGCCGACGATGGCGGGGACGACCAGCATCGTGGCGAACACGCGCACGGGCCGGTTGCGGCGCACCGTGCGCGGCGAGCCCATCACCGGGCGGGCCGCATCCCCCGCGGAAACCTGACCGGCCGTCGGCGCGGGAACGGCGGACACCGCGGCGGCCGAGCGTGCGCGGCGAGGGGCCTTCGGCGCGGTGCGACGGATGCGACCGCGATCGGCCGCTCGCCGCTCAGAGCGCGTGCGCTCGTGGGCGTCGTTCTCGTCGTCACCGTGCAAGTGTGGAACCTCCGGATCCCGCTCGAGGCCGCAGTGCGGCCCGGAGTGGGTTGGCTTCTCGTGAGATCTCGGAGGTCGGGGGTCTCCGGACTCGTACCACCATAGGGCACGTCCGCATGGATGTCACGGCGGATCAGGCTGCGGTGGCGAGGTACTCGTCCCACTGCGGGAGCGGGCGCTCGAATCCGCGCACGACCCAGCTGCGCCCCTGGGGCATGCCCGGCGTGAACCGGAGCTCCCAGCCCATCTCGGCCGGCGTGTGGTCGCCCTTGGTGTTGTTGCAGCGGAGGCAGCACGCCACGAGGTTCTCCCAGGTGTCACGACCGCCGCGGGATCGCGGGAACACGTGGTCGATCGTCGCGGCCGACCGGCCGCAGTAGGCGCACCGGTGCTCGTCCCGGCGCAGCACGCCCCGGCGGCTGACCGGGACCGCGTGCACCCGTGGGGTGCGCACGTACCGGGTGAGCAGGATCACGCTCGGACGTTCCCAGGAGCCGCTCGCGGCGCAGACGGGATTGCCCTCGTCGTGGAGGATGACGGTGGCCTTCTCGTTCATGACGAGGAGCAGCGCTCGCTTGAACGAGACGACGGCGAGCGGCTCATATCCGGCGTTGAGCACGAGGGTGCGCATGAAGTGCCTTTCGATCGGTGCTGGATGGCTTCCAGCCGCGTGAACGGACTGACGCGCCGAGCGCACGAAGGCGTGCCGGAGGGAGGGCCGTCGCCGAGGAACGCGATGCGCCCGGAGAACGAAGAACGGGCACCGTCATGAAGACAGTGCCCGTTGCGGCGTTCGCCCGGATCGTGCTCGGCTGACTGCTGCGCCGTTGGCGGAACTGCGCGCGCGCATCCGTGGAATGGATGCTGCGCGTCGCGACCATCGGCTTCCCCTGCCCGGTTCTCGGATCGTCAGGCTTCAAGGGTAAAGCACGAATGGCGCGCCAGGGCTTCCTGGCGCGCCTTTCGTGTGCGGTGTCACGAGATGTTCACGAATCAGATGCCGATGCGCACGATGTAGTAGTCGCTCGTCCAGATCGGCTGCACTCGCACGGAGGCGCCCTCATACGGTGCGTGCAGGATCATGCCGTTGCCGGCGTAGAAGCCGTCATGGCCGTCCATGATCACGAGATCGCCCGGCTGCGCGTCCGCCTCGGAGATGCGGGTGCCCATGGCTCCCTGCCCGGCCGAGGAGTGCGGCATGCCCACGCCGAACTGCGCGTAGACGTACATCACGAAGCCCGAGCAGTCGAAGCCGGCCGGGGTTGCGCCGCCGTAGACGTAGGGCGTGCCGATGTACTGCGTGGCGACGCCGTAGACGCTGCCGAGGTCGAAGTTCGGGTATGGCGGGTTCGCGAGGAAGTCGCCGACCGACGGGCCCGAGTAGGACGCCGCGTAGGAGGTCATCTGCGACTCCGCGGCCTGKCGCGCGGCCTCGGCGGCGGCGGCCGCAGCTGCGGCATCGGCCGCCGCCTTGATCTCCTCGGCCGTCGTGGCCGCATACGCGTCGGTCGTGACCGGCGCCGCGATCACGTCGTCGGTGACCTCGACGGACTGCGCCTGCGCCTTCGTCAACGCCGTCTCGGCCGAGGTGCCGAACTGCGGGCCCTCGCTGCCGGGGGTGAACGCGTAGGCGGGGATCGCGAGGGTGCCGACGATGCCGGCGGCGACGGTCATCACGAGGACGTTCGCGAGTCCACCGCGCCGCAGTCGGCGGGTCGAGGGCAACGGTGCCGCGGCGACCTTCGCTGCGAGTTCAGTGGGTGGGGTGGTCGGGGACTTCGTGGCGATCATCGCCTTCGAAGCGGCCCCTCGCGTCGTCTTCCGGGTCGGACGTCGCTGTGGGAATCGAGCCAAAACGTGTACCTCCGCCGCCCCACGACCGGTGCGGCCGTCCCACCTGGAGCGCAAGCTGCGCAGTCACGGGTTCCGGATCGAGCGGTGGGCGCCGGGGGGCGATCTCGATCCCGTTCCACCGGCTGGCTTTGGCGCCGGCGGACTCGATCGAGGATACGCGAGGGTTGGTCGAATGTCACATTCTGATCACGGAGTGGCCGTGATCAGGGATTATTCTCCGACGAAGATGTGACCGGCGACTTCGCTCGGCAGTTCGAGACCGCCATCGACACCGTCGACCTCGACGAGGATGTACGGCCCGGCTGCGCTGAACGACGCACGTGCGCCCGGCATCACGCCGGCGTGCTTGAGCTGGGCGAGCAGCTCGGGATCGAACTGCACGGGCTCGCCGAGGCGGCGCACGACGCCCCGCACCGGCTCGTCGCTGGCGGAGACCGCGTCGAGCACGCGCACCACGCCCTGCATGAACGGGTCGGCCGCGGGCAGGCCCAGCTCTTCGAGACCCGGGATGGGGTTGCCGTACGGCGACTCGCGAGGCCCGCCGAGCAGCTCGATCAGGCGGCGCTCCACCTGCTCGCTCATGACATGCTCCCACCGGCATGCCTCGTCGTGGACGTACTCCCACTCGAGGCCGATCACGTCGGCCAGCAGGCGTTCGGCGAGGCGGTGCTTGCGCATCACGTGCACGGCCTTGCTGCGCCCGTCGGGGGTCAGCTCGAGGTGGCGGTCGCCCGACACGACGACGAGCCCATCGCGTTCCATGCGGGCGACGGTCTGCGAGACGGTGGGCCCGGAGTGACCGAGGCGCTCGGAGATGCGCGCACGGAGGGGCACGATGTCCTCCTCCTCGAGATCGAGGATGGTGCGGAGGTACATCTCCGTCGTGTCGATGAGATCCGTCACCAGAAGCCCTCCCTGTCGCAGCCCGTCATCCAGCCTAGCGGCCGCCGCCCCCTCGCTAGACTCGTGCGCATGCCCAGCCTCGTCATCCCCAGTGACCTCCTGCCCGCCGACGGTCGGTTCGGCTGCGGTCCGTCCAAGGTCCGCCCCGAGYAGCTGGCGCATCTCGCCGCCGAGGGTCCGCGGCTCCTCGGGACCTCCCACCGGCAGGCGCCCGTGAAGCAGCTCGTGGGCCGGGTGCGCCAGGGCATCTCCGACCTGTTCGGCCTGCCCGACGGGTACGAGGTGGTGCTCGGCAACGGCGGCTCGACCGCGTTCTGGGACGCCGCGGCATCCGGCCTCATCGAGCGGCGGGCGCAGCTCTGCGCCTTCGGCGAGTTCGGCCAGAAGTTCGCCGGCGCCGCCGCGGCGCCATGGCTCCAGGCACCCGACGTGCGCAAGGCAGCGCCGGGCGGCCGATCGAACCCCGAGGCGGTCGAGGGCGTCGACGTGTACGCCTGGCCAAACAACGAGACATCGACCGGCGTCATGGCCCCGGTGGCCCGCGTCGAGGGCGACGACGGTGCGCTCACCGTGATCGACGCGACGAGCGCGGCGGGTGGCGTCGCCGTCGACCCCACGGAGTTCGACGTCTACTACTTCGCACCGCAGAAGAACTTCGCCTCCGACGGCGGGCTCTGGTTCGCCCTCTTCTCCCCCGCGGCGATCGAGCGGGTCGAGCGCATCGCCGCGGGCGACCGTTACATCCCCGAGTTCCTCTCGCTGAAGAACGCCGTCGACAACTCGCGGCTCGACCAGACACTCAACACCCCCGCGCTCGCGACCCTGCTCCTCCTCGAGAACCAGCTCGAGTGGATGAACGGCTCGGGCGGCCTCGCCTGGGCCGACGCCCGCACCCGCGAGTCCTCGTCGGTGCTCTACGACTGGGCTGAGC
>NZ_JBFUCL010000099.1:0-10951 GCF_056405255.1 Agromyces sp. P1_H4
GGCATCCGCGGCCTCGTCGGCGTCGGCCTTCTTCGCGGCGCGCTTGCGGGCCGGCTTCTTCTCCTCGGCGGGCGCCTCGTCGGCGGCGTCGGCGGCGGCATCCGCGCCATCGTCGTCGGCGTCGGCCACGGCGGTGAACTCCGAGAGGTCGACCGCGTTGCCCGCGGCATCCGTGACCTTCGCCTTGCCGAGCGCGATCGCGAGCGCCTTGTTGCGCGCGACCTCGCCCACCATGGCTGGGATCTGGCCGTTCTGGCTCAGGACCTGGACGAACTCGTTCGGGTCCATGCCGTACTGGGCCGCGCCCTGCACGAGGTACTGGGTGAGCTCGTCCTGGCTGACCTGGACCTTCTCGGCCTCGGCGATCGCGTCGAGGACGATCTGCGTCTTGAAGGCCTTCGTGCTCGACTCGGTGACCTCGGCGCGGTGCTCGTCGTCCTCGAGGCGACCCTCGGACTCGAGGTGACGGTGCACCTCGTCCTCGATGACGCCGTCGGCGACGGGCACGTCGGCGAGCTCGAGGAGCTTCTCGACGAGGAGGTCACGGGCCTGGGTGCCCTGGCCGAACGACTTGTTGCGCGCGACCTGCTCCTTGAGGCTGGCGGTGAGCTCGTCGAGCGTGTCGAACTCGCTCGCGATCTGCGCGAAGTCGTCGTCGGCCTCGGGGAGCTCGCGCTCCTTGACCGCGGTGACGGTGACGGTGATCTCAGCGATCTCGCCCTCGTGCTCGCCGCCCAGGAGCTTCGACTCGAAGGTGGTGGTCTCGTCGGCGGTGAGCGAGTCGAGCGCCTCGTCGATGCCCTCGAGCAGCTCGCCGGAGCCGAGCTCGTAGGAGATGCCGCTCGCGGTGTCGACCTCGGCGTCGCCGATCGTGGCGACCAGGTCGAGCGTGACGAAGTCGCCGGACTTGGCGGGACGGTCGACGGTGATGAGCGTGCCGAACCGGCTGCGGAGCCGGTCGAGCTCCTCGGTGACCTCGTCGTCGCCGATCTCGACCGAGTCGACCGTGAGCTCGAGGCCGTCGTAGGCGGGCAGCTCGATCTCGGGACGCACGTCGACCTCGATGGCGAGCAGCAGGTCGCCCGAGAAGTCCTTCTCGCTGGGCCACTCCACGATGTCGGCCTCGGGGCGACCGAGCGGCCGGAGCTCGTGCTCGGTGACCGCGGCGCGGTAGAAGGTGTCGAGGCCCTCGTTGACGGCGTGCTCGAGCACGGCGGCCTTGCCGACCCGCTGGTCGATGATGGGCGGCGGCACCTTGCCCTTGCGGAAGCCCGGCACGTTGATCTGCTCGGCGATGTGCTCGTAGGCGTGGGCGATGCTGGGCTTCAGCTCCTCGGGCGTCACCGAGATGGTGAGCTTGGCGCGCGTGGGGCTCAGCTTCTCAACCGAAGTGGTCGGCATGTGGAAGATCTCCTGTTGTGTGGAAGTTCGTGTCGAGCCGCTGGGCGACTCGTCGGGGCGACAGGATTCGAACCTGCGACCTCCCGCTCCCAAAGCGGGCGCTCTACCAAGCTGAGCTACGCCCCGAGTCGCTGACTCAACTCGTCGATTCACCCGCATGGGCATGCCGAAGCATGCGCAAGCACGGATGGACCCGGGAAAGTCTACTGCACCGGGCGGGGCCGACGTGGTGCCGTCCCCGCTCCCCGGCCCATCACCCGCCCGATCACCCGGGCCGGGCCGCCGATTCGGCACGGGATGACCCTCGAACGGGCCTGTGGAATCTCCACCGCTGACGCCGGCCCTCGTGCAAGAGTGTGGGCCATGACGGACCCCACCCCGCGCATCGCCGTATCGGATCTCACGCGCTGGCCCGCCGATCCCGCCGAGCTCGTCGACACCACCAAGTGCCCGGCGTGCTTCAGCATGCTGAGCTCCACGCGGTGCCGGGTATGCGGGCTCGAACTCGATGTGCCCGAGGCGGCCGACCTGCTGCAGCACTCGACCGCGGTGTACCGCTGGCACCTCGCCCGTCATGAGCTGATCGGGCGGATGCGTGCAACGCAGGCCGCCCGCGAGGCCGCGGTCGCCTCCGCGGTGACGGTGGCGCGCACCGCGCCCACGGCGACCGCACCGACCATGCCGGCGGTGCAGTCCGCMGCCGTCGCTCCGCCGCCCGCAGGGCCGACGACGGCGGAGGCCGGCGGGCGCTCGGGCGTGCAGGTCCTCCTCCTCACCCTCGGCGTCGTCCTCATCTCCGTCACGGCCATCGTGTTCCTCTTCGTGGCGTACCTCGTCGCGAGCCTCGAGGTGCGATCGATCATCATCGCGGTGGCGAGCATCGCGGTGCTCGGCGTCGCCTGGCTCCTGCGCGCGCGCCGCCTGCCCGGAACGGCCGAGGGCGTCGCCGCCGTGGCGATCGTGCTGCTGCTGCTCGATGTCTGGATCGTGCGCGCGAACGACCTGTTCGGCAGCGGCGGGCTGACGGCGTCGGGCTACGCGGGCATCGCCATCGCCGTCGTCGCGGGTCTCCTCGCCGGCACCCGCGCGCTGACGGGCATCCGGACCACCGGATACGCGGCCGCCGCGCTCACTCCGATCGCGGCGTTCCTCCTCGGGTTCGCCATCGACCCCGGCACGGCGAACGCCGTCTGGCTCGGCGGCATCGCGGCCTCACTCACGGGCAGCATCGCCGCCATCCGACGTCCCTCGATCGAACGCACCGTTCTCCTCACGGCCGGCTTCGTCGGGGCGGGGGCATCGATGGTCGCCGCGCCGTGGGCGCTTCCCGGAGTCTCGTGGAGCGCGACGTGGGCGTTCGCCGGCGTCGCCGCGGCCTGGCTGCTCGCTCTCGCGATGCTCGCGGTGCGAGAGCGTGACGAGACCTCCATATGGTCGTGGATCGGCGCCTCCGCGTTCGGCGCCGCAATCGCCCTCGCTCCGTCGATCGGCGCCCTGCAGGAGCTCGACGCCCCGGATGCGCTGTGGGCCGCTCCCCTCGGAGCCGGCACGGCCACCTGGGTGCTCGCCTGCATCACGCGTGCCCTCCCCCGGCGGCGGGAATGGATCGGCGGGTTCTGGGCGGCTGCCACCGTCACCATCGTGGCCTCGGCCCTGGGCCTGTTGTCGGGGCTGGTGGCCATCGGTGCTCGCGTCCTCAGCGGACTCACGTCGTGGACGCTCAGCGCCGAGTCGTCCTTGCCGTCGATCGTCTCGGACGCCGCCCTCGGTGCCCAGCTCGTTCCCCTCGTGCTCGCCGCGGGCAGCGCGGCCGCGCTGCTGACCCTGGGACACCTGCGACGCTTCGCGGCGATCCCGGTCGGGGCGGTCCTCCTGGCGGGAATCGTGGCTGGGTCCCTCGCCCCGACGGTGTGGGCCGCGGCAGCCGCGCTCACCGCCACGGCCGCCGCCGGCCTCGCGGTGGCCTCAGTCCGCGAGCGCCTCGCGTTCCCCGGTTCCCTCGCCGTGCTGTCGACCTTCGGGACCGCGGCGGGTCTCATCGCATGGAGCACGGCCTACTCGAGTTCCGACATCTGGCCGTGGACGATGGCGGCACTGTTGGCGCTCCTCGTCGCCGGACGCGTGCTGGCCGGTCGCGTGTGGACGCCGAACCAGGCTCGCCGGATGGGCGCGGCCCACGTCACCCTCGCCGCCGTACTGGCCTGCACGATCGCGTTCTCGATCCCGCTCTGGCTCGACGGGGCCGGCTCGGCGATGGCCGGCCCGTGGGCATCGCCGTGGCTGTGGCTGGGCACGGTGGCCTCGATACTGCTGGCGATCGCCCTGTTCACGCCCTACCTCGCCGTCGTCGACCGCACGAGCCTCGCACYCCCCCTCCTGGCGGGCGTCTTCGCGGGCGCCATCGTCACTGCGCTCGACGTGGGGGAGGCCTTGGCGTGGCTGCCTGCGACCGCCGGTGCGATCGTCGCGGTGGTCGGGGTGCGCCCCTCGGAATCCCGAGTGACCAGGATCGCGCTCGCGGCGACGGGCCCGCTCCTGGTGGCCGCCGCGACCGCCGCCGGGCTCGCCGGGATTCCCAACGGCCCATCGTTCGCGGTCGGCGCCGCTGCGGGCGTGCTCCTGGCTGCGGCCGTGGGCCACGCGGCCGTTCCCGGCTCCGCGGGCGCAGCCCGGGTCGCGTGGAGCGTCGCCATCGGCGTCGGCGCGGTGTACGTGCTGCTGTCCGCGGCGACCACGGGCGACGAGCTCTGGCTCATGCTGGGCCTGCTCACGCCCGTTCCGGTGCTCATCGCCGCCCTGCACGCCGATCCGGTCGGCGGCGATGCGGAGATCCGGCATCTCTCCTGGCTCAGCCTTCTCCTCGGCGTCGGATCCGTCTGGGCGTGGCTCGCCGACGGCGGTGTCGACGACGTCGAGGCGTACACCGTCCCGCTCGCCATCGCACTCGCCGTCACCGGCGGCCTGATCACGTGGCGCCGGATTGCACCGTCGGCCAGGTCCGTTGGACGCACGACGCTGTTCGCCTCCGCGGCCGCCGTCCTCGTGCTCCCGAGCGTCGCGACGAGCGGCGAGTCAGAGCTCCGGACGCTGATCCTCGTCGCGGCAGGCTCGGTGGTGGCGATTGCGGCCATGTTCCTCCCTCAGGCGGCTCGTGGCGTTCCCATCCGCCTGCTCGGCGTCTGCACGGGCGGCGCCGCGTTCATCGGCGCCGCGCTGGTCCGCGGCTCGGCCGTCGCGCTCGGCGAGCCGAGCGACCTGGCGGCCGAGTTCTGGCCGGTGCTCGCGCTGGTCGCCGGCGCGATCGTCGCGACGATGTGGTTCCGAACGGCGTCGCAGCCCGGTCGGCTCGCCGAGTGCCTGATCGCGGTCTCCGTCGCGGCGGTCTCGATCCCGACCCTCCTCTCCATCGTGGCGGGCGACGCTGCGACGCTGCGGGCAGCGGTGCTCTTCCCGGCGCTCGCGCTCGCGCACGTCGCGGTGGTGTTCGGACGGTGGCGTCCGTTCGCCGGCCCGATCGTGGCCTGGACGACGCTCGGGACACTCGTGCTCGGCGGCATCGCCGTGCTCATCTCCCGTGAGGTCGAGCCGTTCGACCTCGTGACGGCCTCGATCGGCGCGGCACTGCTCGGGGCGGGCGCGGTGCGCATGCGGCGCGATCCGCAGCTCGGCAGCTGGCCGGCGCTCGGGCTCGGCCTCGCCGTGCTGCTGCTGCCCGCACTGGCCGCCGACTTCGTGGAGCCCGAACTGTGGCGGCTCATCGCCCTCGGCGCCGTGTCGGCGATCATCGTCGTCGTCGGTGCCGTCCGACGACTCCAGGCTCCGCTCCTGTTCGGCGGCGCCGTGCTCCTCGTGCACGCCGTCGCGCAGCTGTGGCCGTGGATCACGTGGGTGTACGAGGCCGTCTGGTGGTGGCTGTGGCTCGGCGTGGCTGGGGTCACCCTCATCGCCCTCGCCGCGACCTACGAGCGGCAACTCCGGCTGGCCCGCAACGTGGTGCGCTCGATCGCCGAGCTGCGCTGATCACGCGGCCGCGCGCTACACCGCAACCAAGGGAGGCGAAACCCGCGTCGCCCGGTGTACTACGATGGTCCGGTGCCCGCAGGCGGGCGCGCGCGGATGTAGCTCAATGGTAGAGCCTCAGTCTTCCAAACTGATTACGCGGGTTCGATTCCCGTCATCCGCTCCATTCCACCTCCGCACGGCTGGGTGCGGCGTCGATCGGACGCTCCGCCGCGGCATCCGGGCCCCTTCGCTGCACCGGTCAGCCGAGCCTTCCCTTCCTTGAAATACGCGGGCACCTGCGTAGCGTTGAACACGACGCACGACAGACGCCGAACGGGAAGGGTGAACGAATGACCGACACGAAGACCGCACCGAAGAACACGAAGACCGGAGACCACGCCGACGTCGCGGCGGGCGTCGCCCAGTACCTCACGCCCGTCGTCCACGAACTCGTCGCGCTCGTCGTCAACGGCAAGCAGGCGCACTGGCATGTGCGCGGCGTGAACTTCATCGCCGTGCACGAGCTCATCGACGACGTCGTGGCGCACGCGCAGGACTGGGCCGACCTCGCCGCCGAGCGGGTCGTCGCACTCGGCCTGCCGATCGACGGGCGCCTCGCCACCGTCGCCTCGAAGAGCGGCGCGGYGAACCCCAAGCTGGGCTTCCAGCCGTACGAGGAGGCCATCTCCGACGTGGTCGCGCAGATCGACCTCGCGATCGAGAAGGTGAACGCCGCGATCGAAGGGCTCGACGAGCTCGACCCCGCGAGCCAGGACGTCGTCATCGAGATCCGTCGCGGCCTCGACAAGGACCGCTGGTTCCTCTTCTCCCACATCGCCGTGAAGTAGTCGACAATGGCGGGCCGACGGGCCCGGGTGCAGAATGCCGCTATGACGGCGGATGCACCCGGGCCCGTCCCATTCCCGGACGACGACCTCGAGCGACTCACCGACGCGCAGCGCTCGCTGCGTGCGCAGATGCTCGCCACCGAGCACTGGAGCCTCCTCGCGAGCCGCAGCACGACCCAGAGCGAGGTGCTCACCCGCATCGCGATCTTCCTCACGCTGGTGTCCGCCGGCCTCGTCACACTCGGTGTACTCGGCAACGCGACCGAGTTCCGCGGCTGGTTCGGCGTGGCGGCGCTCGGGGTGCTCTTCCTCCTGGTGCTGCTGGGCCTCATCACGCTGCTGCGGGTGTACAACAYCGCCACCGAGGACCTGATGTACGTGGTCGCCATGAACCGCCTCCGGGGCGCGTACCTCGACCTCGATCCGGGGCTCGGGCGCTACCTGCTCATGTCGCCCTACGACGATCAGGCCGGCGCCGAGCGCACCTACCACTACTTCTACCCGCGGGGCGCGAGCGTCATCCTCGGAAGCTCGATGATGGTCATCACCGTGGTCACGGCCGTGGTCTCCGGGCTCTTCATCGGAAGCCTCGTCGCGGCCGTGGGCGGAACCACCTGGCTCGCCGTCCTGCTCGGTGTCGTGGCCGCGATCGGCGTGCTCGTGGGCTTCGTGCGTCGCGGCTACAACACGTACCTGCGTTCATGGCGGGAGCACGTGCCGCTGCGGAGCACTCCGCCCACGGCGCCCGGGACCGGCGCCTAGCGCTGCAGCCAGGTGAGCACGGCGAGCACCCGGCGGTGGTCGCTGCCCGAGTCCTCGAGTCCCAGCTTCTGGAAGATCGACGTCACGTTCTTCTCCACGGCGCCCACGCCGATGAACAGCTGCGTGGCGATGCCGGCGTTCGTGCGCCCCTCGGCCATGAGCGCCATGACCTCGCGCTCACGGGGGGTGAGCGACTCGAGCGGGTCGCTGCGACGCGACAGGAGCTCGCGCACCACCTGCGGGTCGAGCACCGTGCCGCCCTCGCTCACGCGGTGCACCGCGTCCTCCAGCTCGTCGAGCGACGCCACCCGGTCTTTCAGCAGGTAGCCCATGCCGCCCTCGCCCGACGACAGCAGCTCGTGCGCGTAGGTGCCCTCGACGTACTGGCTGAGCAGCAGCACGCCGAGCTTCGGGTGCCGCCGGCGAATCTCGATCGCAGCGCGCACGCCCTCGTCGCGGAACGTGGGCGGCATCCGCACGTCGAGCACGGCGACGTCAGGCCCGATCGCGTCGATCTCCGCGAGCAGGGCGTCGGCGTCGCCGAACGAGCCGACCGTCTCGAACCCGGCCTCGTCGAAGAGCCGCACGAGGCCCTCGCGCAGCAGCACGGAGTCCTCGGCGAGTACGATGCGCAATGGGCGGCGGGCGGCATCCGTCATGGACTTCACCCTATCGGCGGGCGCGGCGACAGCCCCGGCGCGAATCGAGGCCGTCGTCCGCGATGCTCAGACCACGCCGGGAGTCGTGCCCGACTCGATTCCGGATGCCGCGAGCGGCACGTACGGCACGTGCGCGCCGATCGTGGTCGGGCCGCCCACGGGGCTGTCGAGCACGAGCATGCCGCGGAGACCGCGCACGCGCTCATCGAGCCCGGCGAGGCCGTGCCCCGGCGTCGCCGTGGCGCCGCCCCGACCGTTGTCGGTCACCCAGATGTCGATCCAGCGTCCGGCGATCCCCTCGTCGCGGGTCGTGACCCGCAGCCGGATGGCCGTCGCCTCGGCATGCTTCGCCGCGTTGGTGAGCAGCTCGGCGGCGATGAAGTACGCGTTGCGTTCGATGGGAGCCGGCAGGGCGGCGTCGGCGAGCTCGACCTCGACGATGACCGGTACGGGGCTGCGCGAGGCCAGCGACTCGAGCCCGGCGGCGAGTCCGCGGTCCTGCAGGATCGGCGGCGCGAAGCCGCGCGAGAGGGCGCGCAGCTCGTCGAGCGCCTCGCGGGCCTGGTCGCGAGCCTCGCCGACGAGCACCTTCGCCGACTCGGGGTCGTGCTCGAGGCGGCGTTCGATCGTCGCGAGGTCCATCTGGAGGCGCACGAGCCGCTGCTGGGGGCCGTCGTGGATGTCGCGCTCGAGGCGGCGGAGCGAGGCGTCCTCGGCCTGCACCGCGGCGCCGCGGGAGGCGGCGAGCTGGGCGACCTCGACCTCGAGCGCCTCCGAGCGCCAGGCCCCGAGCACGCCCCGGGCGATGACGTCGTGCAGCAGCGTGAGGCCGCGGAACACGAACGGCAGCGTCGCGAGGAAGATCAACCCGAGGACGACCTCGAGGATGCGCTCGCCCGCGACGGGGTCGTAGCTGAAGTCGTTGCCGGGGAAGATGCGGTCGACGATCCACTCGTTCAGCCAGAACGTGCGGTCGCCCTCGGGGATGAACCGCTGCCAGATCCACCCCGTCGTGCCCGCGAGCGCCACGGACGTCCACGCGATGGTGACGCTCCACGTGACGACGCTCACGATCGGGTTGATGACGAGCGTGTGCAGCAGGTACAGCCAGTAGTGGCCGTCGATGAACGGCGCGAAGGCGGTGCGCCAGAAGCCCTCCTCGCGACCGTCGCGGGCCCAGTTCGGCCGGCGGACCTCGGGGCGTCCTGCCCAGCGCAGTCGGATGAGCTCGAGCGTGCCGAACCCGCGGGCGATGAAGAACGCGGCGACCATGAGGAAGATACCGACGAACACGGTGACGAGGCCGACGCCCGTGAAGAACACGGTCGCCAGCACGCTGAGCCCGATGATCGCGATCGGCATGGTGAGGATCAGGAACCCGAACTCGCGGGGCACGGATGCCCAGAGCGCACCGTAGCCGCGGCGCTTCGACGAGGCATCCGGAGCCGTCGGCGCAGCGGGGGTCGTGCTGCTCGTCGTGGTCGTCATCGTGGTCATCGTCTCAGTGCTCATGGTGCGTTCCTCCAGTCATCGTGGCAGATTGCCCGGGCTCCACGACGGCGAACTGGCCCATCATGCCCTGGTCCTCGTGCCACAGCAGGTGGCAGTGGTACATGTACGGGGTGTCGGGGTCGGCGTAGTCCTCGAAGCGGAGGACCAGTTCGAACTCGGTCTCGGGCCTGGCGAAGATCGTGTCCTTCCAGCCCGACAGCTCGGGAGGCGGCGGCGCGCCGTCGATCGACGCGATGCGGAACTGCACGTCGTGGACGTGGAAGCTGTGCGGCATCTGGCTCGTGTTCGTCACGATCCAGCGTTCCGTCGTGTCGACGGTGACGGTCTCGTCGATGCGGCCCATCTCCATCTGGTCGCCGTTGATCTCGAAGCCATCGAGGGTGAACGTGCGCGTGGTGACCGCCTGCGAGGCGCCGACGGGCGGCAGCGTGGCGAGGTGGTCCGGCACGTCGGGCGAGGGATCGAGCGAATCGGCCGCGCGCAGCTCGAGCACGTCGAAGGCATCGGTGCCGCCGTTCATCGCGGCGATCGAGTCGATCATGCCCGCCGCGCCCGCGGTCATCTCCGAGCGGAGCACGAGCCGCTCCCCCGGCGTGAGGCGCACGAGCACCTCGGCGCGTTCGCCGGGCGACAGCAGCACGCGGTCGAGGTCGACGGATGCCTCGAGCAGGCCGCCGTCGGTGGCGATGAGCTCGACGGGGCGGCCGTCGCTCCACGTGAAGGCGTAACTGCGGGCGGTCGACGCGTTCAGCAGCCGGAGCCGGACCAGCTCGTCGTGGACGTCGAGGAACGGGCCGCGCGTGCCGTTCACGAGGAGCTCGTCGCCGAGCCCGCCCGCGAAGCCGTGCGCGGGGTCCTCGCGGACGCCGCCCGCCGAGAACCCGGCGTCCTGGACGATCACGGGCACGTCGTCGACGCCGTACTCACGGGGCAGCGGGAGCGCCGACTCCTCGTCGTCCTGCACGAGGAACATGCCTGCGAGGCCGCGGCGCACGTGGTCCTCGGTCTCGCCGTGGGGGTG
Organism: Agromyces sp. P1_H4; assembly: GCF_056405255.1. Classification (NCBI taxonomy): domain Bacteria; kingdom Bacillati; phylum Actinomycetota; class Actinomycetes; order Micrococcales; family Microbacteriaceae; genus Agromyces; species Agromyces sp. P1_H4. Next base: position 10,206 of record NZ_JBFUCL010000099.1, read on the forward strand.
CGGGTGGTACCAGAGGGTCGCCGCCGGTTGGTCGATGTCCCACTCGGGCGACCAGGTGRCATCCGGGTCGACCATCTGGTGCGGTCCGCCGTCCATCTCGGCCGGGAGGTGCATGCCGTGCCAGTGCACCGTGGTCGGCTCGTCGAGCGAGTTCGTGACGTCGACGCGCACGTGCTCACCGCGCTTCGCCACGATGGTCGGACCGAGGTAGGAGCCGTTGAACCCCCACGTGGCACTCGGAACGCCGGGCGTGAACTCGGTCGTTCCCGCTTGCGCGTCGAGCGCGAAGACCCGCGTGCCGTCGGCGTCGATCGTCGATGCGGCGAGCGGCGGGATCGTGAGCGGCGTCTCGAAGTCGACCTTCCCGATGGTCGAGACCGGCGCGGGGCCGACGACGCCGCATCCGGCGAAGGCGACGGCGACGAGGGCGCCGGCGGCGACTGCGGCGAGGGCGCCGACGGCGGCACGGGGACGGCGGATGCCGAGGGGGTTCGAACGTGTGGCTGGCATGGTTCCAGCCTCGCGATCGGCGCCCGCCCGCCCCATCCGGCGGCCGACCGGATCGACGCGGGGGTTATCCCCCGGGCGTCAGCGGATCGCGTCGTGCGTAAGGCGTCCGCCCATGAGCGTGGCCGCCACCGGCATCGTGCGCAGTCGCTCGACGGATGCCGCGTACGGATCGAGCTCGACGACGGTGAGGTCCGCGAGAGCACCGACCCGCACCTCGGCGCCGGCGCCGCCGGTCG
>NZ_JBFUCL010000100.1:0-10834 GCF_056405255.1 Agromyces sp. P1_H4
CGATCGGGAGCGCGCCGGGCTCGGGATCGAGCTGCGCGTCGCCGCCGTGCCCGAGCCCGGCGCCGTCGTCGCCCGCCGCACGAGCTGGTTCGCCGGGCTCGAGGCCGAGGGGCGGTCGTACCCGACGCTCGCCGACGCGGTCGCGTCGCGGCATCCGTCGACCTGATCGGCGCCGTGCGGTGTCGCGGGTCGGTCCGCGTTGCGGGTCATGCCGAATCGCGGGCGCAGCGGAACCCGATGTGGGTCGTCGCCGTGTCGTCGGCCTGCGGCGAGCGCGCCGCCGGGCGGTAGCGCAGGCAGTACTCGGGCGAGCACAGGTGCGAGCCGCCCTTCAGCACCCGGCGGGGGATGCGCGAGCCGGGCTCGGCGGATTCCGCGGCGAGCAGGTTCTCGCGGGAGCCGGCCTCGACCGGCACCCGCCCGGGCACCTCGTGCCGCGGCGCGTAGAAGTCGGTCGTCCACTCCCACACGTTGCCGGTGATGTCGAAGAGGCCGTAGCCGTTCGCCGGGAACGTCATGACCGGCGACGTGCCGACCCAGCCCGCGGCGCCCGTGTTCTCGTACGGGAAGTGCCCCTGCCATTGGTTCACCATGAGCTCGCCGCCCGGCCGTTCGTCGTCGCCCCAGGCGAACCGGGCGCCGTCGAGGCCCCCGCGGGCCGCGTACTCGAACTCCGCCTCGGTGGGCAGTCGCTTGCCCGCCCACGCGGCGTAGGCCGAGGCATCCTCGAGGCTCACCTGCACGACCGGATGCGTCGGCCGGTCGTCGACGGATGACCCGGCGCCGAACGGATGCCGCCAGCTGGCGCCCTCGCCCCAGCGCCACCACTGCCTCCAGTCGCGCAGGTCGACCGGACCTTCGGTCGGCGTGAAGACGAGCCCGCCCGGCACGAGGCCGTCAGGGTCGACGCCCGGGAAGTCGGCCGGATCGAGCGGCCGCTCGGCGACGGTGACGTAGCCCGTATCCTCGACGAACGCCGCGAACTGCTCGTTCGTGACGGGGTGCAGGTCGATCTCGAACGGACCCACGGTGCGCTCGTGCACCGGCGTCTCGTCGGGGTAGAACTCGGCCGAGCCCATGCGGAACGTGCCGCCCTCGATCCGCACCATCGGCGTCGTGTCGACCGTCATCCTCAGAGCCTACGCGGCCGGCGCGGGCGGCGGCCTCGCCGCCCCCCTCGCCGCACCCATCCACCTCGCCCAGATGACGCAGATCGACGTTCGTCCTACTCGCGAAGGTCGATTCGCGTCACTTCACGGCCGCTCATCCATCGTTGCGACTCGAACGAGCCCCCGTTGTGGGACGTCGGATCGTCCACACTTCGGTCAGCGCCGTGCGTCGGCCGCGGATTCTCGTCGCACGATTGCCGCATGCCCCCGCGCAAGGCTCTCCCGATCCCGCTCGCCGCCGCACCGTTCACGGTCGCCCATGCCCATGCGTGGAACGTGGGCGAGGGACGGCTTCGAGGGTCCGACCTCGAACGACCCTTCCACGGGGTGCGGATGCCGCGGAGTGCGTCGGCCTCGACGGAGCGGCTGTGTCGTGCGTACGCCGAGAGGATGCGCGACTGCGAAGTCTTCAGCCACCGCACCGCCGCGCTCCTGCACGGCCTGCCGCTTCCCCTCGGCGATGACCGGAGGATCCACGTCTCGGCATTCAAGCCGCACGGCATCCCGCGGTCAGCCGGCGTGAGGGGGCACCGGCTCCGACCCGGCGGCGCGGCGGTCGTCGAGGTCGGAGGGCTACGCGTGGTCTCGGCCGTCGACGCCTGGTGCCAGCTCGGTGGTGAGCTCTCAGTGCGGAGGCTCGTGGAGGTGGGCGACGCGCTCGTGCGCCGGCGGCATCCGCACGCGACTCTGGTCGAGTTGGGCGAGGCGATCGACGGTCATGCCGGCAACCGGGGCCAGCGTGCCCTTCGGGCCGCATTCGAACTCGTGCGTCCCGGCACTGACTCTCCGGCGGAGACCGACCTGCGCCTGGACCTGACGGCATGCGGCCTGCCGGAGCCGCAGGTGAACGTGCCCATCTTCGACGCGTCAGGGCACCTGATCGCCATCGGTGACCTCGTGTACGCCGGATATCGGGTCATTGTCGAGTACGACGGTCGGCACCACGGTGAGGACCCTCACCAGTACGCCCGCGACATCGACCGTCTCGAGGATCTCGCGCATGCCGGGTGGCGCGTCATCCGCTTCAACGCCTCGCACCGCGGAGCGCGTCGAACGCGTCGATTGCAGCGCGTCCGAGAGGCGCTGCTCGCCGCGGGCTGGGTTCCAGACGCCGCGAGGTGACGCGAATCGACGTTCCCGAGGTCGCGAAGGTCGATTTGCGTCATCTCACCGCGCGCGGGCGGGAGCGGGGCGGGAAGGCGGGGGTGGCCGGCGGGGCGGGCAGGCCCCGTTAGGGGAGCAGGCGCGTCGGGCCGCGGAAGAGGTACGTCGTTTCGCGGATCGAGTGCTCCTCGAGCATGAGCATCAGCACGCGGGCGAGGCCCATGCCGAAGCCGCCGTGCGGCGGCACGCCGTAGCGGAAGAAGTCCAGGTAGAACTCGAGCTCCTCGGGGTCGAGCCCCTTCTCCTTCGCCTGCTCGACGAGCACGTCGATGCGGTGCTCGCGCTGGGCCCCGGTCGAGATCTCGACGCCGTTGTAGATGAGGTCGTACGAGTTCGTGATGCCCGGGTCGCCCTCGCGGCGCATGTGGTAGAACGGCCGGATGCTCGACGCGTAGTCGGTGAGGAACACGAAGTCGTGCCCGTACGTCTCCTTGACGTAGGCGGAGATCTGTCGCTCGCCCTCGGGGTCCATGTCCTCGTCGGTGCGGGGGATCACGTAGCCGCGGTCGGCGACGATCTGCTTCGCCTCGGCGAGCGGGATGCGGGGGAACGGCGTGGTGGGCACCTGCAGGTCGATGCCGAACAGCTCGGCGATCTCGGCGCCGTGCTTCTCCTTGACGGCGGCGAAGCCGGCCACGAGGAGCTCCTCGTGCATCTTCATGACGTCCTCGTGCGAGTCGACCCAGCTCATCTCGGCGTCGACCGACGTGAACTCGGTGGCGTGGCGCGAGGTGAACGACGGGTCGGCGCGGAACGCGGGGCCCACCTCGAAGACCTTGCCGAAGCCGGCCGGCTGCGCCATCTGCTTGAAGAACTGGGGGCTCTGCGCGAGGTACGCCTTGCCCTCGAAGTAGTCGACCTCGAAGAGCTCGGCGCGCGACTCGGACGCCGATGCCATGAGCTTCGGGGTGTGGATCTCGATGAAGTCGTGCTCGACCCAGTAGGTGCGCAGCGCGTGCAGGAACGTGGTCTGGATGCGGAAGATCAGGTGCTGCTTGGGGTGGCGCAGGTCGAGGAAGCGCCAGTCCATGCGCTTGTCGAGGCTGGAGTCGGCCGCGATGGGCGTCTCAGGGTTCGCTTCGGCGACCACGTCGAGCGAGCCGATCTTCACCTCGATGCCGCCGAGCTTGACGCGCTCGTCGTGCTTCAGCTCGCCGGTGACCGTGATGAACGAGCCGTGCGAGAGCGCCGAGATCGTCTCGGTCGTGGCGAGCGCCTCGGCCGCGCCGACGCTCACGCCCTCGGGGTCGAGCTCGCGGGTCGCGGGGTTCACGAGCTGCACGGCCCCCGACTCGTCGCGCAGGATGACGAACTGCACCTTCTTCTGATCGCGCACGGTCTCGACCCATCCGGCGACGGTGACGGGGCCGTCGGGAAGCGCGGCGAGGTTCTTGATCAAGGTGCGTGAGTTCACGATCGACCATCCTACCGGGGCGTTTCCGCGCGCCTCCCGGTACCATCAGCGAGCAGCGAGCGGATGCCGCAGCGGGAGGGGGTTCGCCGGTGGAGGACACGGACCGCAGGGTTCCGATCGATGCCCAGAAGGTCGACGCGCCGCTGTCGCAGTCGGCGGTCTTCCTCACGGTCGTGATCGGCCCCGAGCCGGGCGACCTGGCGACCGTCCGCGACGTGCTCTCGGGTCTCGACGACCTCGCCAAGACGGTCGGATTCCGCGACCTGGCCGCGAACCTCTCGTGCGTCGTCGGCATCGGCGCGTCGGCGTGGCAGCGTCTCGGGCAGACGGTGCGCCCCGCCGAGCTGCGGCCGTTCACGGCGATCACGGGCGGTGCGCATACGGCCCCCTCGACTCCGGGCGACCTGCTCTTCCACATCCGCGCCGATCGCGCGGACCTCTGCTTCGAGTTCGAGCGGCTCCTGCTCGAGCAGCTCGGCGGCGCGGTGACGGTAGCCGACGAGGTGCAGGGATTCCGCTACTTCGACGCGCGCGACCTGCTGGGCTTCGTCGACGGCACCGCGAACCCGAGCGGCGCGGGAATGGCCGACGCGACGCTCATCGGCGACGAGGATCCGGCGTTCGCGGGCGGCAGCTACGTGGTCGTGCAGAAGTACCTGCACGACCTCACGGCGTGGAACGCGATGACCACCGAGCAGCAGGAGGCGGTGATCGGCCGCCGCAAGGCCGACAATCTGGAGCTCGACGACACCGAGCCGCAGCGGGCGCACAAGACACTCACCACGATCACCGACGACGAGGGCAACGAGCTCGAGATCCTGCGCGACAACATGCCCTTCGGCAGCCCCGCGGCCGGTGAGTTCGGCACGTACTTCATCGGGTACTCGCGTCGGCTCTGGGTCATCGAGCGGATGCTGCAGCGGATGTTCCTGGGCGACCCGCCCGGCCTCCACGACCGCATCCTCGACGTCTCGACCGCCGTCACCGGGGCGACCTTCTTCGTGCCGCCACTGCACCTGCTCGAGGCGCTCGCCGACGAGGCGTGAGACGGCGGCCGCAGCGGCGGTCGACCCGACGGCCGCGCGGTGGCCCACGAGGGCCCGACCCTCGGCGGATTCAAAGGGAACCCCTCTCTAGACTGGAGACCGTGCCGGCCGAGCAGATCCATCTCGTGCGCCATGGCGAGGTGTTCAACCCCCAGGGCGTGCTCTACGGCCGACTCCCGGGCTACGGCCTCTCGAGCCTCGGCCACGAGATGGCGCAGCTCGCCGCCGACGACCTCGCCTCGCGCGGCCGGGCGATCGGCGCCCTGATCTCCTCCCCGCTGCAACGCACGCAGCAGTCGGCGGAGCCGATCGGCCGCGTATTCGAGCTCGAGGCCGCCCTCGACGACCGGGTGATCGAGCCCGAGAACCGGTTCGAGGGCAAGCGCATGAGCGGTCGAGACAGCGCACTGCGCGACGTCCGCAACTGGGCCTTCCTCGTGAATCCGTGGGAGCCGAGCTGGGGCGAGCCGTTCGGCTCAATCGCCCGGCGCATGCTGCACGCCATGGATGACGCCTGGAGGGCGACCGACGGCGGGGACGCCGTGATCGTGAGCCACCAGCTGCCCATCTGGATGGTGCACCGTCGGGTCGCGGGCAAGTCGCTGGCGCACGACCCCCGGCGACGCCGCTGCGCGCTGTCGAGCATCACCACGTTCGAGCGCCGCGGCGCGTCCTTCGTCGAGGTCGGCTACCGTGATCCGGCTCGCCGCCTCTCCGCGAACGCCAGCGACGTGGGGGCGGTGTGATGCGGCGCCGGATGCAGCCCCGTGCCGGGCTCACGATCCTCGCCGCGTTCGCCGCGGCATCCGCCCTGCTGCTCACGGGGTGCACGAGCGACCCGCTCGCCGACCAGTACCGCGAGGGCAGCGGCAAGAACTACATCGCCGGCGACGGCACCATCTCGGAGTACGCGGCCGACCAGCGGGGTGAGCCGATCGCGTTCTCGGGCGAGACGGTCGAGGGCGAGAGCTTCGACTCGGCCGACACGCTCGGCGACGTGACGGTCGTGAACTTCTGGTACGCCGGCTGCGCGCCGTGCCGCGTGGAGGCGCCGATCCTCGAGGACGTGTCGCAGGGCTTCGCGAGCGACGCCGACACCGCCGCGAGCGACGCCGACACCGCCGACTCGGGCGTGACCTTCGTGGGCGTCAACGTGCGCGACCAGGCGGGCACCGCGGCCTCGTTCGAGAAGAAGTACGGCGTGACCTACCCGTCGATCCTCGACGTCGAGTCGGGCTCGGCGCAGCTCGCGTTCGCCGGTCCGGTGCCCCCGGCCGCGGTGCCGACCACGATCGTGCTCGACCGCGAGGGCCGGGTCGCTGCGCGCATCCTCGGCCAGCTCACCGACGCGTCGATCCTCGAGTCGATCGTCGACGGCCTCCTGGCCGAGCAGGCCTAGGGGCGGCGGCAGCGTGGGCGGCGTCGGCGACATCGTGCTGAACGGGCAGCTGCTCGCAGCCGTGCCGATCGCGCTCGCCGCAGGGCTCGTCTCGTTTCTCTCGCCGTGCGTGCTGCCGCTGGTGCCCGGGTACCTGGGCTACCTCGGCGGGTTCACGGATGCCTCGGCCGTCGCCTCCGAAGAACGACGCAACCGCCGCCGGCTCGTCCTCGGCGTGCTGCTGTTCATCGCGGGGTTCACGGTCGTGTTCGTCACGTTCAACCTGCTCGCCGGCGTCGCGGGAGCGTGGTTCAATGCCTACGGCGACGTGATCACCCGGGCCCTCGGCGTGGTGCTCATCGTCATGGGCCTCGTCTTCATCGGCCAGTTCACGTTCCTGCAGCGCACCTTCAAGCCGTCGTGGCGGCCGGCCACGGGCCTCGCGGGGGCGCCGCTGCTCGGCATCGTGTTCGGCCTCGGCTGGACCCCGTGCATCGGCCCGACCCTCGCAGTCGTGCTCACGCTCAGCGCCGACTCGGCGTCGGCCGGCCGTGCGCTGCTGCTCGGGCTCGCGTACTGCCTGGGTCTCGGCATCCCGTTCCTGCTCGTGGCGCTCGGCTTCGGCTGGGTCACGGGCTCGCTCGCCTTCTTCCGCCGCCACATCCGCACCATCAACATCATCGGCGGATCGCTGCTCATCGCGATCGGCCTGCTCATGGTGTCGGGCCTCTGGACCATCTGGATGTACGAACTGCAGGCGGTGATCACCGGCTTTGTCCCCGCGATCTGACCCCGACGCACTGTCGCGGCCCGACGACCACATCGACGCTCCCCAGCCCGATGCCGAGTCGTCGGACGCGGCATCCGTCACCCAGCCGAAACTGGGCTTCGTCGGCTGGCTGCGCTTCGCGTGGCGGCAGCTCACGAGCATGCGCACGGCCCTGCTGCTGCTCCTGCTGCTCGCGATCGCCGCGGTGCCCGGCTCGCTCGTGCCGCAGCGCTCGAGCGACCCGAACGGCGTGACCCAGTACTTCGCCGACAACCCGGGCCTCGCGCCGGTGCTCGACCGGTTCCAGCTGTTCGACGTGTACACGTCGGCGTGGTTCTCGGCCGTGTACCTGCTGCTGTTCGTGTCGCTCATCGGCTGCGTCATCCCGCGCACGAAGCACCACTTCGACGCGCTGCGCGCCCGCCCGCCGCGCACGCCCGTGCGACTCTCGCGGCTCGCCGGCTTCACCGTGCGGCCGCTGCCGACGGGTGAGACGCCGGATGCCGCGGTCGACCGCGCGGCCGCCGAGCTCAAGCGCGCCGGCTACCGGGTCGAGCGCTACGACCTGCGCGGCGAGGCATCCGTGTCGGCCGAACGTGGGTACCTGCGGGAGACCGGCAACCTCGTCTTCCACACCGCGCTGCTCGGCGTGCTCGTCGCCGTGGGCATCGGCGGCGGCTTCGGCTTCTCAGGACAACGCGTGGTCGTCGAAGGCCAGTCCTTCGTGAACACGCTCGCGGCGTACGACTCGTTCAACCCGGGCCGCTTCTTCGACGACGGCACCCTCGACCCGTACAAGCTCTCGCTCGAGGAGCTCGACGCCGTGTACGAGACGCGCAACCAGGAGGCGATCGGACAGCCGATCGACTTCACCGCGCACGTGTCGGTGCAGGCCCAGGGCGGCGAGTCGACGCCGGGCGTGGTCAAGGTGAACCAGCCGCTGCGCGTGCACGGCACCGACGTCTACCTGCTCGGCAACGGGTATGCCCCCACCATCACGGTGCGCGACCCGCAGGGCGAGGTCGTGTTCACCGACGCGGTGCCGTTCCTGCCGCAGGACGCCAACCTCACGTCGATCGGCGTCGTCAAGGTGCCCGACGGCCTCGAGGAGCAGCTCGGCATGGTCGGCTTCTTCTACCCGACGCAGGAGACGCTCGCCTCTGGGGCGTTCACGTCGAACTACCCCGACCTCATCTACCCGGTGCTGACGCTGAACGTCTACCAGGGCGACCTCGGCATCGACGGCGGCGAGCCGACCTCCGTGTACACGCTCGACCCGTCGAGCATGGAGCAGCTCACGGGCGGCGCGACCGGCGTCGAGTCGATCGAGCTCATGCCCGGCGAGACCTTGGAGCTGCCGAACGGCCTCGGCTCGGTCACCTTCGAGGACGTGGACCCCGATGCCGCCGAGGGCGACTACTCGCACAGCGTCAGCCGGTTCGCGAGCTTCGACATCCACGACGACCCGTCGCAGGGCTGGGTGCTCGTGTTCGCGGTGCTCATCATCGCGGGCCTGCTCGTGTCGCTCTTCGTGCCGCGTCGCCGCATGTGGGTCAAGGCCGTGCGCCGGCGCGACGGCTCGGTGGTGCTCGAGTACGCCGGCCTCGCGCGCGGCGAGGACCCGGGCCTCGAGGAGGCGGTGGCCTCGTTCGCGAACGCGCACGCGGGTGCGTCGACGGATGCCGCAGCGGCGACGCCCGTGGTCGAGGCAGGGCCCGAGTCGGCGCCAGACGGCGAATCCGCCGATGACCGCGCCAATCCTTCGACGTAAGGTAGAACAGTGACGCTCGACGAGATCTCCATCATCCTCGTGTACTCGGCCATGGCCGTGTACGCGATCGCGTTCATCGCCTACGCGATCGACCTCGCGCGTCGGTCTGCGGCCGCGACGAAGGCGGCGGATGACGCGAAGGCGGCCGTCGTGGCATCCGCGCCTGTGGCCGGGGCGCTCGCGCGAGCCGCCGCCGGCACGGCAGCGAACGACGGCGCACCAGCAGCCGCCGGAGGCACGGACACGCTCGTGGCCGCACCGCCCGCGCGCGGGGCATCCGTCGCCTGGGGCCGTTCGCCCGCCCTGCGCGTCGCCGTCGCGATGACGGTGGTCGCGTGGCTGCTGCACCTCGCCGCCGACGTCACCCGTGGCCTCGCGGCGGGCCGGGTGCCCTGGGCGAACATGTACGAGTTCGCGCTCACCGGCACGCTCGTCATCACCACGGTCTACCTGCTCGTGCTCGTCGTCGCGAAGCACGACCTGCGCTTCCTCGGCACCTTCGTGACCGGCCTCGTGCTCGTGCTGCTCGGCATCGCGACCGTGAACTTCTACGTCAGCGTCGTGCCCCTGCCGCCGGCACTGCAGTCGGCCTGGCTCGTGATCCACGTGTTCGTGGCGACGTCGGCGGTCGGATTCCTCGCGCTGGGCTTCGCGCTCTCGGTCGTGCAGCTCATGCAGGCGCGACGCGAGTCGTTCGCGGCATCCGCCAAGGCCGTCAAGCAGAACTTCCTCGCGACGCTGCCCGACTCGGCGACCCTCGAGAACCTCGCCTACCGCGTCATCATCATCGGCTTCATCCTGTGGACGTTCACGCTGATGGCCGGCGCGATCTGGGCCGAGGCGGCGTGGGGCCGGTACTGGGGCTGGGACACCAAGGAGGTGTGGACCTTCATCATCTGGGTGGTCTACGCCGGGTACATCCACGCGCGGGCGACCCGCGGCTGGCGCGGTTCGCGATCGGCGTGGCTCGCGATCATCGGCTTCTCGACGGTGCTGTTCAACTTCACCGTGGTGAACCTGTTCTTCAAGGGACTGCACGCCTACTCGGGCCTCTGATCCGCGCGAAGCCCTGAGTCCCGCCGCGTCTCAGGGCGCGTCCGGTTGCAGCGCGCGCCCGCGGCGGGCATGCTCGGCCTGTGCGCAGTTCCCTGCTCGAACGCGAGACCGAGCTCGATGAGCTGCGCGCGGCCGTGCAGGAGGCGACGGCCGGGCGCGGCCGCGTCGTGCTGCTCCACGGCGAGGCCGGAATCGGGAAGTCCACGCTCGTGGCCGCGCTTCGGGACGATCCCCCTGGCGGCGCCCGGGTCCTCGTCGGGTCGTGCGACGCGATGTCCACGCCACGCACGCTCGGTCCGCTGCGGGATCTCGCGCCGTCGGTGGGACCGCGCCTCGGGGAGGCCCTGCGCGCCGGCGACCGCGAGGAGGTCTATGCCGCGCTGCGCGACGAGCTCGCCGCCCCCGGCGGCACGGCGCTCATCGTCGAGGACGTGCACTGGGCCGACGAGGCCACCCTCGACGTGCTGCGGTTCCTCGCCCGCCGCATCGACGACCTGCCCGCCGTGCTCGTGCTCACGTACCGTGACGAGCTCGACCGCGACCACCCCCTGAGCCGCCTCCTCGGCGACCTCGGACACGGCGACCGCGTCGACCGCATCGCCCTCGCCCACCTGTCGCCCGCCGCCGTGGGCGCGCTCACCGCCGACAGCGGGCTCGATGCCCAGCGGGTCTACCGGATGACCGAGGGCAACCCCTACTTCGTGACCGAGCTCATCGCCTCCGCCGACGAGGCGCGCGTGCCCCCGACGGTGGTCGACGCCGTGACGGGCCGCCTGCGGCGCCTCGATGCCGCGACGCAGGACCACGTGGAGCAGCTCGCCGTCGTGCCCTTCGCGGTCGACCGAGACCTGCTCGCGCGGCTCGTGCCGGGGTCCGAGGGGGCGCTGCGGGCCGCCGAGGAGGGCGGGCTCCTCGCGGTGAGCGCCGACGGGGTGCGGTTCCGCCACGAGCTGACCCGACGCGCGGTCGTCGACGCGCTGCCGGCCTCACGCCGCATCGAGCTCGAGCGTCGGGTGCTCGCCGCGCTCGTGGCCTCGGGGGTCGCCGACCCCGCCCGGCTCGTGCAC
>NZ_JBFUCL010000101.1:0-10802 GCF_056405255.1 Agromyces sp. P1_H4
CCGCCGAGCCCGCCGCGACGAGCACGAGCACGCGCGGCATCGACCGGCTCGACGAGCTCGTGGCCGAGTCGGTGGCCGCCGGCGTGCCCACCGAGCTCGCCATCGTCGGCGAGGCGCGCCCGGTGTCGGCGGTGATCGGCGTCAGCGCGTATCGGATCGTGCAGGAGGCGCTCACGAACGTGCGGAAGCACGCGGGCGCGGCGACGACGGCCGAGGTGCGGGTGCGGTGGTCGGATGCCGCGATCGAGGTCGAGGTGACGAACACCGGTGTCCGTGGCGGTGTTACCACTGGCGGCACCGGCGGTCGCGAACGCGCGGGCGACGGCGGGGACGGGAGCCCGGCCGTCGGCGCGGGACTCGGCCAGGTCGGCATGCGCGAACGCGTCGCCGCGGTCGGCGGCACCCTCGAGCTCGGCCCGCGCGCCCGCGGCGGCTACCTCGTGCGAGCCTCGTTCCCGCTGCGGCGCGAGGAGGTGCGATCGTGATCCGCGTGCTCGTCGTCGACGACCAGGCCCTGGTCCGCGGCGGCTTCCGCACGATCCTCGACTCGGAGGACGGCATCGAGGTCGTCGGCGAGGCGGCCGACGGCGCCGAGGCGGTGGCGGCCGTCGCCCAACTGTCGCCCGACGTCGTGTGCATGGACGTGCAGATGCCCGGCATGGACGGGCTCGAGGCCACCCGGCGTATCACGGCGGATGCGGCATCCGCTGCGGCCGTGCTCGTGCTCACGACGTTCAACCGCGAGGACTACCTGTTCGCGGCGCTCGAGGCCGGTGCCAGCGGGTTCCTGCTCAAGAACTCCAGCCCCGAGCAGCTCATCGAGGCGGTGCAGGTCGTGGCGCGCGGCGACGCGCTGTTGTCCCCGGATGTCACGCGGCGCGTGATCGAGGCGGTGGCGGCATCCGGCGGTCGAGGGCTCGAAGCGGCTCGTTCGCCGGTGCTGTCATCGACCGCGCCGACCGTGCGACCGACCCCTCCCGCGACGGAGACGGCCCGCCCGGCACCGCCCGCGCTCGCGACGCTCACCGAGCGCGAGCGGGAGGTGCTCGAGCTGCTCGCCCTCGGCATCTCGAACGCCGAGATCGCGCAGCGCATGTGGGTCGGCGAGGCGACGGTGAAGACGCACGTCTCGAAGGTGCTCATGAAGCTCGGCCTGCGCGACCGCGTGCACGCCGTCGTCTTCGCCTACGAGCACGGGGTCGTGCGCCCGGCGTCCTGACGCTGCGCCACATGTCATACTTCGGTCCGTGACCGAGTCGTTCCCACCGCCCGCCGTCGAGGACGACGGACCGGAACCCGGCTGGTATCCCGATCCGCAGGCGAAGGGCATCCTTCGTTGGTGGGACAGGGACGGCTGGTCAGAGGACGACGTGAGGCCGGTCGGCGAGACCGGGTATCCGGCGTGGCACCCCGAAGCCGTCCGAGAGCGGATCCGCGCAGCGGTCGATGAGCTGATCGTCCGGGTCTCGGCTCGATTCTGGCAGGGCGGGTAGCCCGGTCGCTGAACGAGTGGACGCGAGCGCTGGTTTGCGCTGGGTCATACCCCGCGTTCGCGTCCTCTCGATGGGATGTGATCCAGTCCGAGCGGATCAGTCGAGGTCGCGCAGCTGGGCGGTGCGCTCGCTCGGGGTGTCGCCCGTGTTGACGGTGCCCTGCGGCTCGATGAGGATCGCCGACACCTCGCCGTCGGCGCGCGGGCAGTGCTCGACGCCCCGCGGCACCACGTAGACGTCGCCCGGGCCGAGCGCGATGTCACCGTCGCGCAACTGGATGACGAGGTCGCCCGAGATCACCATGAACAGCTCGTCGGTCTCGGGGTGGCTGTGCCACGTGAACTCGCCGAGGAGCTTCACCACCTTCACGTCGTAGTCGTTCACGCTCACGAGCCTCCGAGGCTGCCACGGCTCGGAGAACGAGTCGAGGGCGGCCTGCACGTTGCGTACCTGATGTGTCATATCCCCGATCCTCCCCGATCCGGGCTCGGGCATGCCGCCGAAATGGAGGAATCCCCGGGCTCAGCACGCGTGTCCATGCGTCGCCGAACCGCGAGTCGGGCGAAACTTCCTACACTTCGGCGCGGGTGAGCGCGTGACGCGCGAAGAGCCTGTTGACGCGGCATCCGCTGCGACATATGGTTAAGCACTTCATTAATTAAGGAGTTGCTTACATGGTCGGTGCGACGGACGAGCTGAGCCTCGTGTTCCAGGCCCTCGCCGATCCGACGCGGCGCGCGATCATCTCGCGCCTCCGCGGCGGGCCGACGACGGTCGGGGAGCTGGCTGCGCCGTTCGCGATGAGCGGCCCCGCGATTTCGCAGCATCTCAAGGTGCTCGAGCGCGCCGGCCTCATCGAACGCACCGCCGACGCGCAGTGGCGCCGCTGCACGCTCCGCACCGAGCCCCTCGACGAGGCATCCGCCTGGGTCGACCGGCACCGTGACGCGTGGAACGAGCGCTTCGACCTGCTCGACGAGCGACTCCGCGAGCTGAAAGGACCGACGGATGCCTGAGCAGACCGCCACCAGCACGAAGCAGTTCACCATCACCCGCGTCTTCGACGCCCCCCGCGAGACCGTCTGGCGCATGTGGACCGACCCCGACGAGGCCGCCACGTGGTGGCACCCGCGCGGGCTCACCACCCCGCGCGAGTCGGTCGAGCTCGACCCGCGGCCGGGCGGACGCTACGCCTACACGATGGTCGCGCCCGACGGGAGCGAGTATCCGACGGGCGGCACCTACCGCGAGATCACGCCGCCCTCGCGGCTCGTGTTCACGTGGGCCGACCCCGACGACCCTGACGACATCGCGCCGCTCATCACGATCGACCTGGCCGAACACGGCGAGCGCGGAGAGCAGACGCTCATGACGTTCCACGTGCGGGGCATCGATGCGGCACCGGGCGACGAGAACGTCTACGACGGATGGGAGTCCGCGTTCGACCTGCTCGACGAGCACCTCGCTGGCGGGGCCGAGCGTGACGCCACGGGCGGGGCACCGGCGGGCGGGGCCGACTGATGGGCCGGCTCACCGTCGAGCAGATCGTGAGCGTCGACGGATACGGGGCGGACGCCGACGGCGGCCTCGGCTTCATCCAGACCGCCCGCGGCGGCAACCCGAACGACGCCGACCAGCTCGCATTCCTCGACGGCATCGACGCCATCCTGCTCGGCGCGAACACCTACCGGATGTTCGCCGAGTACTGGCCCGTCGCCGACGCGGAGGTGGAGGTGGTCGCCGAGCCGATCAACCGCCTGCCGAAGTTCGTCGTGTCGAACACGCTCGAATCCGCACCGTGGGGCGAGGGATCGATCGAGATCCTCCGAGGCGACGCCGCCGAAGCGACCGCCGGGCTCAAGGAGCAGTACAGCGGGATCGTCGTCTGGGGCAGCTTCATGCTCGCGGACGCGCTCTTCGCCGCCGGCCTCGTCGACGACCTGCGCCTGCGCGTCGTGCCGGTGCTGATCGGAGAAGGACGGTCGATCACCCCGGCCGGCCTCGGGGAGCACCGGCTCGAGCTCGACCACGTGGCCACGCACCCGAGCGGCCACCTCGGCCTCTCCTACCGCGTGCGCTGAGCCGCTTCGCCGGCGTCGGACGCAGCCGCCTCGCCGGCGTCGGACGCGTCCGCCTCGCCGGCGTCGGGGGCAGCCTCGCCGGCGTCGGAAGCAGCCTCGGKCTGCTCCGACGCCGGCGCCCGCTGGTACTCGACCGACAGGAGACGATACGACCGCGTCGTGAAGGCGAGCAGTGCGAGCACCACCATCACGAGCCCCGAGAACAGGAACACGAGCGCGATGCCGCGGGCGTCACCGTCGCCGAGCAGCCAGCCCCACGTCTCCTGGCCGCTGCCCGACTCCATGTAGGGGATGATCCAGAACTGCGCGATCGGCGCGATGAGGAACGCCGTGACGGGAGCCGCCGCCGACTCGATCGCGGCCGCGAGGCCGAAGACCCGGCCCTGACGTTGGAACGGCACCACCTTCTGGATCACCGTCTGCTCGGACGCCTCCACCACCGGGATGAGGCACATGTAGGCCCAGATGCCGAGGCCGTAGAGCACCCACGACTCGCGGATCGTGAACAGCGAGCCGAGCAGGCCCATGCCGATCACGACCAGCAGCATCGTGCGGATCGGGTTCTTGCCGAGGCCGAACTTCGCGACCACGAGCCCGCCGATGATGAAGCCGGTGGCGGTGACCCCGAGCACGATGCCCCACACCTCGACCGAGAAGATCGTGAGGCCGTACGGGTCCATCAACGCCATGTAGACGCCGCCGATGAGGTTGTTCAGCGTCGAGAAGAGGATGAGCGCGAACAGCCCGGGCGCCCGGCGCACTGCCGCGATGCTGCCCTTGAAGTCGATCGTCGATGCCCGCTCGCCCTCGGCCGGCACCGGTTGCTCCTCGGGCACGCGCAGGAAGAGCAGGTGCACGAGGGCCACGAGGGTGAGCGCGATCGCGATCACGAGCGTCCACCCCATGCCGAGGAGCCCGATCGCGAGGCCGCTGAACACGCTCGTGACGATGAAGGCGAGGCCCTGCACGGTGCCGACCAGGCCGTTCGCGTTGGCGTGCCGCTCTTCGGGCACGAGCAGCGTGACGGTCGTCGACAGCGCGATGTTGCGCATGTGCTCGACCACGAAGCCGAAGAGGATGATGCCCGCGAACGCCCAGAACCACGGCCCGCCGAGGTCGAGGAGTGCGGACTCGGGCTGCAAGAGGTACAGCACCCCGGCGATCACGAACGACCCGAGGGTGAGCAGGCTCGAGAAGACCATCACCCGGATCTTGCGGTGGCGGTCGACGATCGAGCCGAAGAGCATCGCGAAGAACGCGATGAGCAGCATGTAGGCGCCGCCGATGATGCCCGTGGCGAGCACCGACTTCGTCTCGAGGTACACCCAGAACGTCAGCGCGAACCACAGGAAGCTCGTCGTGATGTTCGCGATCGCGGTGTTGACGAGCACCTGCACGAACGTGCGCATGCCGCCGGGCGGCGGCGTGACGTGGCCGGCCACCGTGCTGCTCTGCGTGTGCTCCTCGGACACGGTTGCGAGGATAACGAGCCCCTCCGACATCCGGAACCCCTCCGCCGCACGACGGAGTCGTCGAAACCCGTCGCACGGCGGATGCCGCCGGCCACGCGGCATCCGTACGGTGGCCCCATGCTCGAACTCCACGACGTCACCAAACGCTACGGCGAGCGCCTCGCCCTCGACGCGGTCTCGTTCACCGTGGGCGACGGCCGCCTCACCGGATTCGTCGGCGGCAACGGCGCCGGCAAGACCACGACCATGCGCATCATCCTCGGCGTGCTCGCGGCCGACCGCGGCACCGTGACCCTCGACGGGCGCCAGGTCACCGAGACCGACCGCCGCCGCTTCGGGTACATGCCCGAGGAGCGCGGGCTCTACCCGAAGATGCGGGTGCTCGAGCAGACGGTCTACCTCGCCCGCCTGCACGGCTGGAACCCGGCCGCCGCGCGCCGCAACGCGCTGGAGCTGCTCGATCGCCTCGGCCTCGGCGAGCGCACGAACGACACCATCGAGAGCCTCTCGCTCGGCAACCAGCAGCGCGCGCAGATCGCCGCGGCACTCGTGCACCGTCCCGAGGTGCTCGTGCTCGACGAGCCGTTCTCGGGCCTCGACCCGATGGCCGTCGAGGCGGTGCAGTCGGTGCTGTCGGATGCCGCGGCATCCGGTGCGCCCGTGCTGTTCTCGTCGCACCAGCTCGACATCGTCGAGCGCCTCTGCGACGACCTCGTGATCATCGCCGACGGACGCATCCGCGCCGCCGGCACCGGCGACGAGCTGCGCGCCGAGCACGGCACCGAGCGGTGGGAGCTGCTGATGTCCGGCGACGCGGGCTGGCTGCGGCAGGCGCCCGGCATCCGCGTGGACGCGTTCGACGGTGGCTGGGCCGTCTTCGAGGCCGAGTCGGATGCCGCACGGCAGGCGGTGCTCAGCGAGGCCGTCGCCCGCGGCGAGGTCGTCTCCTTCAGCCGCGAGCACACCACGCTCGCCCAGATCTTCCGGGAGGTCGTGCGATGAGCACCCAAGCGAACCCCACCCACACGACGAGTGCGCCCGAGCGCCACGCGCCCCGCTTCGTCGACGGCGTCGGGCTGATCGCCGGCCGCGAGATCACCATGCGGCTGCGCAGCAAGGCGTTCCTCTGGTCGACGGGCGTGCTCATGCTCGCCGTGCTCGCGTCGGTCATCCTCGGCAGCATCTTCGGCGCGCAGGAGTCGACCACCAAGGTGGCCGTCGTGGCGGGCGCATCCGCGGTCGTCGACGGCAACCCGGCACTCGAGCCGGTCGCGGTATCCGACCAGGACGACGCCGAGCGGATGCTGCGAGCCGGCGACGTCGACGCGATCGTCGCGCCCGCGGCATCCGAACCACTCGGCATCACCGTGTACGGGCTGGACTCGCCGCCCGACTCGGTGGTCTCGGCACTGTCGGTGGAACCGACGGTCGAGCTGCTCGAACCGGCGGCCACCGACCCGACGCTGGCCTACTTGGTGGCCTTCGGCTTCGGCCTCGTGTTCTTCATGTCGGCGATCACGTTCGGCTCGACGATCGCGCAGTCGGTCGTGGAGGAGAAGCAGACGCGGATCGTCGAGATCCTGCTGTCGACGGTGTCGGCGCGGGCGCTGCTCACCGGCAAGGTCATCGGCAACAGCGTCATGGCGATGGCGCAGATCGTGGCGATCGCGGTGCTCGCGATCCTCGGGCTCATCGTGACGGGGCAGCGGGTGCTGCTCGGCGGCCTCGGCGGGTCGGTGGTCTGGTTCGTCGTGTTCTTCGCCGTCGGCTTCGTGATGCTCGCCGCCCTGTTCGCCGCGACCGCCGCGATGGTGTCGCGCGCGGAGGACATCGGCTCGGTCACGACGCCCGTGACGATGCTCGTGATGATCCCGTACTTCCTGGTCATCTTCTTCAACGACGACCCGGTCGTGCTCACGATCATGAGCTACGTGCCGTTCTCGGCGCCCGTGGGCATGCCGATGCGGGTGTTCCTCGGCGACGCGCAGTGGTGGGAGCCCTTCGTCTCGCTGGCGATCCTCCTCGCGACCGCGGCGCTCGCGGTGTGGATCGGCGAGCGCATCTACCGCAACTCGCTGCTTCGCACCGGCCCGCGGGTGAAGCTCGCCGAGGCGCTGCAGGGGTAGGCGCCTCTCCGTTCCTCGAGAGGTCGCGATCTGCGGGTGCGCTGCTGCCACAACCCGCAGATTGCGACCTCTCGGCGCGAGCGGATGCCGCGAGTGGGCGATCTTGGCTGTCTCTCGCGCCGCCCGCCGCCAACTTCGCCCACTCGACTCAGCGCCTGCCGAAGGGAGCGGGGCAAACGCCGGGTTCAGGGGCCGATCGCGGAGTACTTTCCCCGCAGCTCACCGATCGACTGCGCGGTCGTCGGATACGGCCCGTTGTCATATCGCTTGCCCCATTGGACGATCGCCACCCGCAGATCGGGGTTCGCGAGGAGGCCATGGAGCCGCAGCAGGTGCCCGGTGCAACTCGGGCACGGGCTGTGGGAGACGTTGATCTCGATGGTCCTCACGCGATGCTTCCAATCGGGGTCCTGCGCGAGCATGCGTCCGACCTGTGTCAGCAGTCGCGCCTCCGCATGCGTTGACGGCGCTTCGTCACCGGTTGCGCGAGTGACGAACTCGGCGCGTTGCTCTGTGTGGTGGGGTGCCTCCGCGCTCTCGAATGCGTGAGCGCCCGTCTGCCCGGTGAGTGCGCTGTCGCTCGAATCGAGCGCGTGGATGTCGCGCTTGTTCGCGCCTTTCGTCGTTCCGACGACGCCCATGGACCCGACCGGAGCGGCTCCGCCATTGGAGGGGTAGGCGCGCTGGCCCGGAATGCAGTCGACCTGGAAGCGAGCGACGCAGTTCACTGACCCCGCGGATTTCTTCCCGCCAGGCGTGGTGTATTTCGGGACCTGGCCCGCGAGCTTCATCCGCTGTTTGTGCACTGCCGTGAAGAGCTCCACGAGGCTCTCGGCGAACCTCCGCTGGCGACTCGAGAGCGCGTTCCGTCCTGCCGTCATGTCGGTGACGTTGTTGAGGAGTGCCACCTCACCCCGAACGCCTTCGTGACGGTCACGCGCGATGGCCACGCGTTCA
Organism: Agromyces sp. P1_H4; assembly: GCF_056405255.1. Classification (NCBI taxonomy): domain Bacteria; kingdom Bacillati; phylum Actinomycetota; class Actinomycetes; order Micrococcales; family Microbacteriaceae; genus Agromyces; species Agromyces sp. P1_H4. The sequence continues at coordinate 8,130 of NZ_JBFUCL010000101.1, forward strand.
CGCAGATGCGATTTCTCCTTCTGCTCCTTCGGGGTCTTCTCCGGAAACTCCTCGATCTGACCCACGTAATGAGTGAGCAGCACGCTCGCTTCCGTCGGTGAACTGGCGACCATGACGCGCCGCGCGCCCGTCTTCTCGATCCACACGCGATGCGACTCACCACCCGCCCGGAAGCCGAACACGCCGGGGATTGCCGCTGCGAGATCGCGCAGCTTGGCCTTCCCCGCCTCCGCCTTGCCCTTCACCCAGGCCTTGCCGGCCGCGACCTTGGCCTTCACCTTCGCGCTGATGCCCTTGGCCGCGCGGATCACCGGCCCGGCGAGCTTGAGCCCCGTCTTGATCACGAAGTCGAGCGCCTTGTTCACGGGCCGCTGCAGGGCCTGGACGATCGAGCGGATCTTCTCGCCGATGCCGCCGATGCCGAGGACGCTCGCGATGAACCCGATGAGGATGGGCACCATCTGGCCGAGCGCGTTCTCGACCTTGTCCACGACGGCCGACACGTTGCCCTTCGCGATGTCGACGACCCCGTCGATGACGGTGTTCACGAACTGCGCGATGCGGGCCGCGTTGTTCACGAAGAACATGACGACGTCGTAGATGAGCTTGCAGGCCTTGATGAAGGCGGCGGCAGGGTTGAGCAGGCTGATCAGCCACGTGATGCCGGCGGTGATGATCTTCGTGATCACGAAGTCCTCGAGCTGGGTGAGGATCATCTCCTTGATGTCGCCGATCTTCTCGACGAGCTTTTCCCAGAGGCCGGCGATGCCCTGCTCCTTGATGACCTGGAAGATCTCCACGCCCTTCTCGACGGCCGCCATGGCGGTCTCGCCGATCTGCCGCACGATCCGGGCCCGGATGTTGGCCCAGGTGAGTCCGAACACCGACGCGAGCAGCTTCACGACCCCCTTGAGGTCGAACGTGTCGGGGATCTCGATGCCGGCGTCGCCGAGCTGCCCGAAGAGCCAGCCCACGAGCCCCTTCTTGAGGTGCGTGGTGATGTTCGTGAAGAACTTGTCGATGCCGCCCTTGATCCCACTGATGAGGTTGCCGAGGAATCCGACCGGATCGCCGATGATGTCGCCGATGACGCTCGCGGCCCTGGCCAACACGTTGCCGAGCATCGCGGCGAGCTCGCGGATCGTGTTGATGACCCCCTTGATCGCGCCGATCGCCTTGTCGACGAGGCCCTTGTTCTCGGCCTGGAGCGCCTCGATCCGCTCGTCGAGTCCCTTTCGCGCCTCCACGTACTTCGACGCGAGCGTCTCGACGACCTCGTTCTCCTTGTCCTTGACCTCGCTCTCGAGCGCCTCGAACTTGTCGCCGATGTCCTGCGCGGCCTCCGAGCCGACCTTCTGCAGGTCCTGCGGGAGCGACTTCACGTAGGTGGCGATCTCGGCGCGACCGGTGGCGATGCGCTGCTTGGCCGCCGTGAGGTTCGAGCCGACGATGTCGGCGACGCGGGAGATCACGCCGTCCATCTGCTTCAGGTAGAGCTCGCGCCCGGCCTCGTAGAACTCGTTGACCTTGTCGGGCATGCCGACGAGCTTGTCCTTGGCCCAGCGCAGGCCGCCGAGCCATCCGCTGTACCGGTCCTTCTTGTACGCCGACATCTTGGCCGCGACGTACGACTCGAAGGATGCCTTCGCGCGGGCCTCGCCCGTCTCGAACTCGGTCTCGACCTTCGGGTCGATGCCCTCGAGGATCTTCTTCACCTCGGTCTCGGTCGCGGTGAAGATGGACTGGACCTTCGTCGTCACCTCGGCGCGACGCTGCTCGTCCTTCGACTTGGTGGCGCCCTTCGACGCGACGAGCTTGGCGAGCGCAGCGCCCTTCGCTCCCTGCATACCCTGCACGCCCGCTGCCGTGACGGCACCGGCCTGCGCTTTGCCCTGCGCGATGGTCGCCTGCTCCTGGGCGCGGTACTCGGCGGGCGCCGCGTCGGCGTGGGCGGCGGCGGTCTGCTTCTCGGCGAGCGCGCCCTGGAACTCGGGCTCGCCCGACCTCGCCAGTTGCTCGTCGGTGACCTTGGCGTCGGTCATCTCCTGGTCGACCTCGTGCTTGCCGGCCTCGAGGTTGACCTGCTCGGCGGGGGCGGGCTTGGGCACGGCGCCGGTCGCCGCGATCGGCACGGCCTGCCCGGGCGCCTCCTGCGCCATCGGGGTCACGGGTTTGGCGACCGCCTTCGACGTGTCGGGCGCTGCCTCGGTCGCCGCCTCGATGTCGTGCGCCGAGCCTTCCTTGCCCTTCGTGACCAGGCCCTTGACCTCACCTTTGACCTCGCCGGCCTTGCCCGACTCCGCATACTCGTCGGCCTCGGTGAGCGTCTTCGGCGACTTCGCCTCGATGGCCGTCTTCACCGCCGCGATGAAGGCCTGCTTGTCGAACGAGCCGGGTTGCTGCGCGTCCATGGTGTCGGCCTTGGCGGCCTTCGCCTGGCCCGCGAGGTCGTCAGCCGGCGCGAGCGCGGCATCCTGCGCCTCCTTCGCCTTCGATGCAGCTGGCGGATGCGTGCGCTTGGCAGCAGCGAAGCCCTTCACTCCGCCCTTCACCTGGGCGAACGCGGGGTCCTGGGTGGGTTTCACTCCAGTCGGCGGCACCGGCGGCAGCAGGAGCTTGTCGCGGCCGAGCGGGGCGGAGACGGCGGCCGACGACGGCGACGCCCCGCCGGCG
>NZ_JBFUCL010000102.1:0-10682 GCF_056405255.1 Agromyces sp. P1_H4
GGCCGGGTGAGCGGGCGGGGCGCGGGGCGGGCCCGCGGCATCCGCTCAGGCCGTGACGCCGCCCGGGGCGCGAGCGTAGCGGTCGGGGGTGATCGAGAGCTCGGCCTGGCCGCCGGTGATCGAGCGGAGGTCGAGCACGTAGCGGGCGAGCTCGGCCTCGGGGACGTCGGCGATCACGCGGGTGCGGCCGTCGTCGGTGGTCTCGGTGGCGCTCACGCGGCCGCGGCGTCCGGACAGGTCGGTGAGGACCGTGCCCTGCAGCTCGGCCGGCACCGTCACGGTCACGACCGACACCGGCTCGAGCAGTACTGTGCCGGCCTCGGCGAGCGCGGCCTTCACGCCGATCGAGGCCGCGGTGCGGAACGCCATCTCCGACGAGTCCACCGAGTGCGACTTGCCGTCGAAGAGCTCCACCTTGACGTCGACGACCGGATGCCCCTGGGGGCCGCCCGTGGCGAGTGCGTCCCGCGCGCCCTTCTCGACGGCGGGGATGTAGGTGCGCGGCACGGCACCGCCGACGACGGAGTCGACGAACTCGAAGCCACTCCCCGACGGCAGCGGTGAGACGCGCAGGTGCACGACCGCGAACTGCCCGTGGCCGCCCGACTGCTTCTTCAGCTTGCCCTCGACCTGGGCGTGTCCGGCGATCGTCTCGCGGTAGGCCACCGGCGCCGGCGAGGTGGTGACGTGCACGCCGAACACGCGGGCGAGCCGCTCGACGGCGACCGCGAGGTGCATGTCGCCCAGGCCGCGCAGCACGGTGTGGCCGCCGGTGCGGTCGATGACGAGCGTCGGGTCCTCGGCGACGAGCCGGGTGAGCGAGGTCATGAGCTTCTCGTCGTCGGACTGCGTCGCCGGGGCGAGGCTCACCGCGAAGACCGGCTCGCGCCGCGGCAGCGGCAACGGACGGGCGACGCCGTTCGCCCGCGTCCAGAGCAGCGACCCCGACGGCGACCCGGTGAGCTTGGCCACGGCTCCGACCTCGCCGGCCCGCAGCACGTCGGCCGGCACATGCTCGGCGCCGCGCAGGCGGAAGAGGCCGTGGATGCGCTCGTCGGCGCCGGTGGTCGCGTTGTGCAGCCGGTCGCTCGGACGCACGACGCCCGAGAGCACCTTGAACGTCGAGACCTGGCCGACGAACGGGTCGGCCACGGTGCGGAACACATGCAGCAGCGCCTCGCCGTCGGGGTTGGGCGCGACGGCCAGTTCGGTTCCGGATGCCGCTCCGCCACCGTTGCCGCCGCCACCACCGCCGCCGGCCCCGCCGAGCACGATCCGGCTGTCGTGCCCGCGACCCGAGGGAGCGAGCGCGCACACCAGGTCGGCGACCCGGTCGACGCCGGTGCCCGTCACGCCGGAGCAGACGACGACCGGCACGGCCTCGCCGCTCGCGACCTCCAGGGCGAGCGTGCGCTCGAGGTCGGGCGCCGACGGCTCCCGGCCGTCGAGGTACGCCTCGAGCTGCTCGTCGTCGTGCGACACGATCTCCTCGGTCACGTCGACGTGCATGCGGTGCTCCTCCGCCTCGGCCTCGGCGGGCAGCGGCTCGTCGTGATGCCGGCCGGTCTCGTCGTAGACGAGCGCCTGCTCGCTCAGCACGTCGGCGATCGCGCGGAACGCCTGCTCCTCGCCGAGCGGCAGCTCGAGCGCCACGAGCCGGTCGCCGAACGCGGCGTGCAGGTCGGCGAGCACCCGGCGGAAGTCGGCGCGGGCCTTGTCCTCCTGGGTCACGGCGATGATGCGGGGCACGCCGGCCGCCTCCGCCGCGGCCCACGCCGAGCGAGTCCCCACGGTCACGCCGTCGACCGCGCTGACCGTGATCACCGCGACATCCGCCACCGACATCGCGGTGTCGACCCCGCCGACGAAATCGGGATGGCCCGGCGCATCGGCCAGGGTCAGGTCGTACTCGACGCCGTCGGGCCCGGTCCACTGGAAGTACGCGAGCGCGAGGCTGAGGCTCATGCCCCGCGCGACCTCCTCGGGGTCGTGGTCGCAGACCGTGCTGCCCTGCTCGACGGTGCCGGCGCGCGGAATGGCGCCGGCTCGCAGCAGCAGCGCCTCGGCCAGTGTCGTCTTGCCCGAGCCTGCCGCGCCCACGAGGGCGACGGTGCGGTGGGTCGTGGTGGGTGCCGAGTTCATGGGGCCTCCCGCGCCGGTGCGGTTCTCCCGTCCATCGTGGACCCGTCGCGCGATGAACACCAGAGGGTGGCGCCGAACTGTGAGATGGCTCGGTCGATCGCGGTCGGTCAAGCGGGGCTCGGATGCCGCGCGCCGCCGCCCGCAGCATCCGGAACCGTGCGCTCGTCAGCGTCGACCGAGGCGGCGCGCTCCGATCCGTGCGGCCGCGGCGCCGGCCAGCAGCAGGGCCAGTGCGGCGACCAGGGCGCCCTGCGTCTCGACCCCGGTCGACGCGATGCCCGAGGTGGAGCCGGTGCCCGTGGTCGAGCCGGAGCCGGTACCGCCGCCGCCCGAGCCACCGGGCGTGCCCGGGTCGCCGGGTCCGCCCGGGCCGGGCTCGGTCGTCTCGTTCACCGTGATCGTGAACGTGGCGGCGATCACCGCGAAGAGCATGACCTCCTCGGGCGGCGCGGAGTCGGTGGCCGTGCAGGTGATCGTGGTCACGCCGATCGGGTAGAGCTCGCCCGAGGCGTGGTCGCAGCTCACCGTGATCGGGGCGACGCCGCCGGTGGTGGTCGGCGGGTCGAAGACGACGGTCACGCCCGGCTCGCCGGGAGGCGCGTCGACGACGATGTCGTCGGGCACGTCGATCGTGAGCGGATCGGGCTCGTCGACGAGGAGCGCGTATCGCACGGTGTTGTCGGTGGACGTCGACGCAGCACTGGGATTCAGGGCGGCATCCGTCGCGACGCCGGCGGCGATCGACGCGGTCAGCACGCCGTCGCTCGTCAGCCCGGCCACCGACACCACGTACTGGCCCGGCGCCCCACCCGGCGTGACCGTCGCCACCGGGGTGCCGGTACCGGTGAAGGCCAGCGTCAGGTCGGCATCGGTGAACCCGACCACCGGCTCGCTGAACGCCACGTCGAACACGATCGGCAGCACCGTGGCCGGATCCACCTGCGTCGCACCCTGGTTGATCGTCACCGTCGGCGCCGTCACGTCACCGTCGTCGAGGTCGAACGTCACGGTGTTGTCGGTGGACGTCGACGCAGCAGAGGGATTCAGTGCGGCATCCGTCGCCACCCCCGCAGCGATCGACGCCGTGAGCAGGCCATCGCTCGTGAGCCCGTCCACCGAGACGACATACTGGCCCGGCGCCCCGCCGGGCACGACAGTTGCCGCCGGCGTACCGGCACCGGTGAATGCCAGCGTCACGTCAGCCGCGGCGAAGCCGACCACCGGCTCGCTGAACGCCACGTCGAACACGATCGGCAGCACCGGCGCCGGATCCACCTGCGTCGCACCCTGGTTGATCGTCACCGTCGGCGCGGTCACGTCGCCGTCGTCGAGGTCGAAGGTCACCGTGTTGTCGGTGGACGTCGACGCAGCACTGGGATTCAACGCGGCATCCGTCGCCACGCCCGCGGCGATCGACGCCGTCWGGAGACCGTCGCTCGTGAGCCCGTTCACCGAAACCACGTACTGGCCCGGCGCCCCGCCGGGCACGACGGTTGCCGCCGGCGTGCCGGCACCGGTGAATGCCAGCGTCACGTCGGGAGCGGCGAAGCCGAGCACCGGCTCACTGAACGCCACGTCGAACACGATCGGCAGCACCGGCGCCGGATCCACCTGCGTCGCACCCTGGTTGATGGTCACGGTCGGCGCCGTCGTGTCGGGCTCGTCGACGGACTCGTACGTCACCTCGTTGTCGGTCGACGTCGATGCCGAGTTCGCGTTCAGCGCGGCATCCGTGAACGCCCCCGCCGCGATCGACGCGGTCAGCACGCCGTCACCGGTCAACCCGGTTACCGTCACCGTGTACTCGGTCGGCGAGCCGCCGGGCACCAGCGTCGCGACCGGCGTGCCGGTTCCGCTGAACGCGAGGTCGACGTCGGTCGCGTCGAGCCCGACGGCCGGCTCCGAGAGCTCGACGTCGAAGGCGATCGGCAGGGTCGACGTCGGATCGACCTGCGTCGCGCCCTGCTCGACCGTCACCGTCGGCGCCGTCGTGTCGGGGGGAAGGTCGTCGTCGCCGATGGTGACGAGCGCCGACGGATCCGACGACGTCAGCGAGTAGCCGGGTGGATCGGCGGGCAGCGTGACGGTGACCGTGTAGGTCTCGCCCGGGTCGTACACGGCGTCGGCGAGCGCGTCGACGGGGATGTCGACGCTCGCGGCATCCGCGGGCACCGACACCGTCGTCGCCGCGAGCGAGGTGTAGTCGACGCCGGCCGTCGTCGGCGCGACGGGTGCGGTCGACACCGTGAGGTCGAACGCCGGATGCTGCGCCGGCGTGATCGTGACGGGCACCACGCCCGTCGCGCCCTCCGGCACGGGCACATCGGTCGGCAGGGTCACGTCGATCCCGGTGCCCTCGCCGACCTGCACCACGACCTTCTCGACGGTGGGCACGTCGTTCGTGTCGAGGTCGAAGCCGAAGAACGGGAGCTCGATGCCGTACGGCGGGTCGCCCAGGTACTGCAGCGGCAGGCCGTTGTTGCCGAGGTCGGAGATGAGGAAGCGCACCGTGCACGTGGCATCCGTCAGCGCACCCGCGTGGAACTCGACCTGGTCGAGCGCGTAGTTCAGCGCCTCGATGCTGTCGGAGCCGCTCACGACTCCGGCGAATGCACTGTGCGGATCGCTCGGGTTGCCGGTGGCGAACGGCAGGTTCTTCACGTCGTCGGGGATTGCGGCCATCGCCCCGTCGACGATGAGCTGCTTGTCAGCCTCGTACGCCGCGAACTCGGGGTCGGCGGGGTCGGGCGAGACGGCGAAGTCGAGGGTGTCCCCGAAGAGCTGCTCGAGGTCGTCGTAGATGGTGAACGGCGAGGCGCGCATGGAGAACGCCCCGCAGTCGGCCCAGGCGATGAGCAACCAGGCGTCACCCGGCCCGTCGATGGTGTCGTCGCCGTCCTGCTCGTCGTTGTCCTCGTCCTCGACGAGCCAGTCGTCGCCCGGTGTCGGCGTCGCGCTCAGGTACTGCGGGTCGGGAGACGCCGGGTCGACCGGGATGACCGCACCGGGCACCGTCACCTCGGGGAAGTCGTTGAGCCCCTGCACGCGGATCTGGATGTCGGCCTGCGCGGAGCCGAGCGCCGGGTCGCCGGGCACGAGCGTCACGCCGAGCGTCTCGGGGTTCGATCCGTTGTAGGAGTAGGGGTCGTCTGAAGTGCCGTCGTCGTCGGAGTCGTCGTCGGGCGTGTAGACGAGGGTCTTCAGCGCGTCGTTCACCTGCTGGGTCGTTCCGATCACGGCGACGATCGGCGCAGGCAGGTCGCTGAGCGCGCTCTTGTCGCGCACGAGGGCGCCGCTCGGCAGTTGCAGCACGTCGATGCTGCTGTCGGAGTCGTCGACGACCGAGGGCGCGTCGCTGAAGTCGAGCGTGCCGTGCGAGACGCTGAGCTGCACGGCGGTGCAGCCCGAGAGGTTCCACGGGTCGGCGTTGACGCAGCCCGCCTCGGCCGATTCGACCGCGATGGTGCGCACGTCCTGCGAGATGAGGTCGGTGCCGCCGTCGAAGGCGAGCTCGCCTTCGGGCACGACGGTCGGGAAGCCGTCGGGAAGGCTCACCGGCAGCGACCCGGCAGGGGCCATATACAGCCGGGTCGGCGGGTCGACGAACGACGGCGCCGCCGCCTGCGCGGGCACCACCAGCGTGAGGGCGGCGACCGCCCCGAGTGCCGCACCGAGTGCGACCGCGCGGATGCCACGCCGCCGTCGCGGCGCCCGGTCGCGCATGAGCCACCCCATCGTCATACGTCCCCCCGGTCGCCGACGCGAACTGCTGCGTTCGGGGGACACGCAACCAGTCCGCGACGCCGCCGTCAAGGCGAACATGAGAATCCGTCGCCGTTGGGCCGCCCCACTTCGGGGTACGCGTGGGCGCGGCGGTCGGATGGACCGCGCCGGCCGCCCCTCCGCGCGCGGGTAGCGTGRCAGGGTGCGGATCACAGTGCTCGCGGGCGGCGTCGGAGGGTCGCGCTTCGTGCGCGGGGTGCGCGAGGAGTGCGCGCGGCGCTGGCCCGATGGGAACGGCGGCTCGGCGGCATCCGTCACCGTCATCGTGAACACGGGCGACGACCTGTGGCTCGCGGGCGTGCGGCTCATGCCCGACTTCGACTCGCTGCTCTACTCGCTCGCGGGCGTCAACGACACCGAGCGCGGCTGGGGTCGCGCCGGCGAGACCGAGCGGGTCGCCGCCGAACTGCGGGAGTGGGGCGTGGGCTGGCCGTGGTTCACGCTCGGCGACCTCGRCCTCGGCACGCATCTCGCCCGCACGGCCTGGCTGCGGGAGGGCGCGACGCCCTCCGAGGTGGCCGCCCGCCTGCAGCTCCGCTGGCCGCTCGGCGTGCGGCTGATGCCCGCGACCGACACCGAGGTCGACACGCACGTGCTCGTGGCCGACGCCGATGAGCTCGACGGCGAGCGCGAGATGCACTTCCAGGAGTGGTGGACCAGGTACCGCGCCGCCCTGCCGGCCATCGAGTTCCGCCAGCGCAACCTCGACCACGCGCGCCCGGCGCCGGGCGTCGTCGAGGCGATCCGCGGCTCCGATCTGGTGCTCGTCGCCCCGTCGAATCCGGTCGTGTCGATCGGCACGATCGTGTCGGTCCCGGGTATCCGCGAGGTGGTCCGCGAGACGCACGCACCGGTCGTGGGCGTGTCGCCGATCATCGGCGGCAAGGTCGTGCGCGGGATGGCCGACGCCTGCCTCCCGGCGATCGGCGTCGACACCACGGCCGAGGCCGTCGGGCGGCACTACGGCGCGCGCTCGGCCGGGGGGCTCATCGATGGCTGGCTCGTCGACGACGCGGATGCCGCGGCCGTCGAGCCGCTCGCGGAGACCGGCCTCGTCGCCGCATCCGTGCCCCTCTGGATGCGGGACCTCGACACGTCGGCGGCGCTCGCGGGACAGGCCATCGACCTCGGCKAGCGCCTGCGCGACCACGCGACCGGGCGCGAGTCAACCCGGTGATCGACGCCGCCCGCTGACGTAACGTGCATCGGGCGACGCGATCGGAGGGCCCATGCGCCTCGTCATCATCGGAGCCACCGGCAACATCGGAACGGCAGTGCTGCGCCGACTGCGCGAGAGCGAGGCAGTGACCGAGGTGGTCGGCGTCGCGCGTCGGCAGCCCGAGTCGCGGTCTGAGCCGTATCGCGGTGTCGACTGGCGCGCGGTCGACGTGTCGCAGCCCGGCGTCGCGCCCGAGCTCGCGTCGATCCTCGAGGGCGCCGACGCGGTGGTGCACCTCGCGTGGCTGCTGCAGCCCAACCACCGCGAGCGCGAATTGTGGGCCACGAACGTCGACGGCCTGCGGCGCGTACTCGCCGGGGCGGCCGCTTCGAGGGTGCCGCACGTCGTCGTGGTGTCGTCGGTGGGCGCCTACAGCCGGGGTCCGAAGCACACCCGCGTCGACGAGAGCTGGCCGACCGGCGGCATCCACACGTCGCACTACAGCCGTCACAAGGCGGTCGACGAGCGGCTCCTCGACGAGTTCGAGGCGGAGCATCCCGACGTGGTGGTCACGCGCGTGCGACCCGGGCTGGTGTTCCAGCGCGGGGCGGCGAGCGAGATCGCGGGACTCTTCGCCGGCTCCCTGCTGCCCGTGCGGTGGCTCGGCCGGGTGCGGATCCCCGTCCTCACCGTGCCGTCGCAGGTGATCTCGCAGGCGGTGCACGCCGACGACCTCGCCGACGCCATCGTGCGCATCGTGGAGCAGCGCGCGGGCGGCGCGTTCAACGTCGCCGGTGAGCCGGTGCTCGACCCGGCGGCGCTCGGCCAGGTCGTCGGCGCGCGCTGGGTGGTCCCCGTGCGGCTCGCGGTCGTGCGGGCCCTCATGTGGATCACGTGGAAGCTGCGCCTGCAGGCCTCGGATCCCGGGTGGCTCGACATCGCCGCGAACGTGCCGGTCATGTCGACCGAACGGGCGCGGTCGGTGCTCGGCTGGAGTCCGCGGCACCGCTCGACCGACGCGATGCGCGAGGTGCTCGACGGCTTGGCCGACGGCGCCGGCGTGGAGGCCTCGCCGCCGCTCGCACCGCGGGCGTAGCGGATGTCGGCGGTGCGCGTCAGACTGTCGCGGTGCTGCTGATCGTCGTGCTCGCGCTCGGGGCCGCGCTGCTCTACGGCATCGCGGACTTCTTCTCGGGCGTCGCGGCACGGCGCATCGCGGTGCTCGCCGCGACGACGATCAACTACGCCGTCGCGACCGTCGTGCTGGTGATCGTCGTGCTGACGGTCGGCGGCGTGTGGTCGCCCACGGYGATCGCGAGCGGCGTGACGGCCGGCCTCCTGGCCGCGGTCGGGTTCCTCACCTTCACCGCGGCGCTCGCCGCCGGGCCGATCTCGCTCCTGACGCCGCTCATCGCGCTGCTGAGCTCAGCGGTGCCCGTCGTGGTGGCCCTCGTGCTCGGCGATCACCTCGCGCCCATCGCGTGGGTCGCGGTCGTCGTCGCGATCCTCGGCTCGGTGCTCATCGGTCTCGAGCGGCGGGTCGACGCCCGAAGCGCGAAGCCGCGCACCCTGCTGTTCGCGGCGATCTCGGGCCTGGCGTTCGGCTTCGCCACGGTGGCCCTCGACCTCGCGCCCGCCGACGCCGGCATGGTGGCGGTGTTCCTCGACACCACCTCGGGTCTCGTGCTGCTGCTCGTGCTCGTCGGCCTGGCGCGCGGGGTCCYGGCGATGCGGCGCGCGATGGCAGTGCTCGACGCGCATCCGGTCGACGACGAGCCGGCGTCGACGCCGGGTTCGGCTCAGCGCGACGCGGTGCCTCCGGCCGACCCGCGACGTCGCGCCCGCCTGCTCGCCGGTGCCGCCGGCCTGCTCATCGGCGGGGCCAACGTGCTGCTCATGCTCGCCCTGCACGAGGGCAGCGTCGCGGTCGTCGCCGTGCTCGTGAACCTCTATCCGGTCGCGACCGTGCTGCTCGCGTGGATCGTGCTGCGCGAACGCATCAACGCCGTGCAGGGCACCGGCGTGGTGCTCGCCGTCGCCGCGTCGGTGATGCTCGGCCTCGTCTAGCGGCGAGCCGGCCGCCGAGGCCGGCACCGCCGGCCGTCGCAGGTCTACGATGGACACGACCGCCGATCTGGATCTGATCGGTGCGTGTGGCCCGGGATTGGGCCGCGAGTCCCCGACTTCGTCGGAACGTCACTTGCACACCGTCCCGGAGGCCCCATGCCCACTCGCATTCCCGTCGCCATCGTCGCCCTGCCCCTCGCCGCCCTCCTCCTCTCCGGCTGCGCGAGCGGGTCGACGGCCTCGCCCGCGTCACCGGCCGGCTCGGGCGAGACGTATGCCGCGGCATCCGGCTACCCGCTCACCATCGACAACTGCGGCACCGAGGTCACGTTCGAGCAGGCTCCCGAACGCGTGGTCACGATCAAGTCGTCGACGCTCGAGCTGCTGCTCGCGCTCGGACTCGAGGACCGCATCGTCGGCGCCGCCTTCACGGACGGCCCCGTGCCCGACGAGTTCGCCGACGCGGCATCCGGCATCGACATGCTCTCCGACAAGGTGCCGTCGCAGGAGGTGACGCTCGCGGCCGAGCCCGACCTCGTCTTCGCCGGGTGGGAGTCGAACCTGTCGGCCGAGGGAGCGGGCGATCGCGACACGCTGGCGAAGCTCGGCGTCGCGAGCTACGTCGCCCCCGCGGCGTGCAAGGGCGAGGGCTACATGCCGAACCCGCTCACCTTCGACGAGGTCTTCGCCGAGTTCGAGGAGGCGGGCGCGATCTTCGGTGTTCCGGATGCCGCGGCCGACCTGGTTGCGACGCAGCGGGCCGAGCTCGACGCCATCGAGCCGAGCGATGCCGGCCTCACCGCCCTCTGGTACAGCTCGGGTGACGACACGCCCTACGTGGGCGCGGGCATCGGCGCGCCGCAGATGATCATGGACGCCGCCGGGCTCGAGAACATCGCCGCCGACGTCGAGGACACCTGGACGTCGATGGGCTGGGAGGCGATCGTCGCCGTCGACCCCGACGTCATCGTGCTCGTGGATGCCGCGTGGAACACCGCCGAGCAGAAGATCGCCCACCTCGAGTCGAACCCGGCGACCGCCGCGCTGCCCGCGGTGCAGCAGGGGCGCTACCTCGTCGTCGACTTCCCGGCGACCGAGGCCGGCGTGCGCAACGTCGGCGCCGTGTCGTCGCTCGTCGACCAGCTCGGGGAGCTCGACCTGCGATGAGCGCGACGCGGGCGGAGGCGGAGGCGGGTGCTGGTGCGGCTGCTGCTCCGGGTGCGGGCAGCGCGGGCAGCGCGGGCACTACCGGCACCGTGGGCACCGTCACCTCAACGCCGCGCCCCCGCACCGGCCTGCGCACGGGCGCGTGGGCCCTCGCCCTCGGCGTGCTGCTCGCGGCATCCGTCGTCGTCGCCGTCACCATCGGACCCGCCGGACTCAGCCCCGCCGACGTGTGGGCCAGCGTGCTGGCACACCTCGGCATCGGCGAGCCGACGCTGAGCCCGCTGCGCGACGGCATCGTGTGGGAGCTGCGGATGCCGCGGGTGCTCGCGGCCGCGGCGGTCGGGGCGGGGCTCGCGCTCTGCGG
>NZ_JBFUCL010000103.1:0-10670 GCF_056405255.1 Agromyces sp. P1_H4
GCCCCTCGCGAGCTCAGCCGCCACGCCACGAGCGCACGCGCTCGGCGAGACGCTCCTCGAGCGCTACGGGGTGGTGACGCGAGGCTCCGTCGTCGCCGAGGGCGTGCTCGGCGGCTTCGCCCTCGCCTACCGCTCCCTCTCGGGCTTCGAGGAGACCGGGCGCGTGCGACGCGGCTACTTCATCGACGGGCAGGGCGGCGCGCAGTTCGCCTCGACCTCCGCGGTCGACCGCCTTCGCAGCGCCCCGCGCGGCCAGGCCGTCGCCCTCGCCGCCACCGACCCCGCGAACCCGTTCGGCGCCGCCCTCGACTGGCCGGAAGTGGGGGAGGGTGGCCACCGCCCGGCGCGGAAGGGCGGCGCGTTCGTCGCGATCGTCGACGGCGAGGCCGTGTTCTACCTCGAGCGGGGCGGTCGCACCACGCTCGTCTTCACCGACGACGCCGACGCGCTGGCCGCGGCGGCGGCCGCGCTCGCCGAGGCGCTCGGCCGCGCCGGCTCGCCGAGGCTCCGCATCGAGACGGTCAACGGGCAGGTCGTCTACGGATCGGTGCTCGAGCAGGCGTTGCGCGCCGCCGGCTTCCGCGAGACGCCGAGGGGACTCCGGTTCGATGCCAGAGGGTGACACCGTCTACCAGGCGGCGCGCCGGCTCGATGCCGCCCTGGCCGGGCAGCCCGTCACCCGCACCGACATCCGGGTGCCGGCGTTCGCGACGGTCGACCTCTCGGGCGAGACGGTGCACTCGGTGGCCAGTCGCGGCAAGCACCTGCTGATGCGCATCGGCGACGCCGTGCTGCACACGCACCTGAAGATGGAGGGCGAGTGGCGGGTGCATCGTCCCGGCGAGAAGTGGCGCCGGCCCGCGTGGCAGGCGCGCGCGATCGTCGAGACGCCGACGGCGGTGGCCGTGGGCTTCGACCTGGGACTGGTGGAGGTGTTCCCGGCCGCGGAGGAAGCGGACCGGCTCGCTTACCTCGGCCCCGACCTGCTCGGCGCCGATTGGGACGCCGTCGAGGCGGTGCGGCGCATCGAAGCGGCACCCGACGTGCCGATCGCCGTCGCGCTCGGGGATCAGCGCAACCTGGCCGGCCTCGGCAACGTCTACGTCAACGAGCTCTGCTTCCTCCGCGGCATCCGCCCGACCAGGCCGGCCGGGGAGGTGGAGGCGGTGCCGCTCGTCGACCTCGCGTCGCGGGTCATCCGAGCCAACCGCGATCGCATCGCCCGCACGACGACCGGCGTCGATCGTCGCGGCGAACGCCTGTGGGTGTACTCGCGCGCCGGGCAGCCGTGCCGGCGCTGCGGCACGCGCATCGAGCACGGCCTGCTCGGCCGCAACGAGGTCGAGCTGCGCGACTCGTGGTGGTGCCCGAACTGCCAGCGGTGACCGTCAGGTGACCGGGCCGGTCCACTTCTCGCCGGGGCCCTGGCCGATCGGATCTGGGATGACGGACGCCTCGCGGAAGGCGAGCTGCAGCGAACGCAGGCCGTCGCGCAGCGACCGCGCGTGCATGTCGCTGATCTCGGGGGCTCCGGCCGTGATGAGCCCGGCGAGGGCGTTGATGAGCTTGCGCGCCTCGTCGAGGTCGACCTGCTGGTCGGGGTCGTCGGCGAGTCCGACCTTCACCGCGGCCGCGCTCATCAGGTGCACGGCAGCGGTCGTGATGATCTCGACGGCGGGCACCTCGGCGATGTCACGGGTCGCGCCCTCGACGGTGGACTCGGCTGAACTGTCGCTCACGGACTTCCTCTGTTAGACTACTGCGGGCCCGGGGCCAGTCCCCGGTACGAAAGTGGAGATTCTCCCACCCGCGCATACCGCTTCATCAAGGTTACCGGGTCGATTGCACTCCGCTTCCACGCTGCTGGGCGACCAGCACGCGGGGGAGTAGACAGGGTGCCGCAGTGATTTGCCGGTGTGATTCCGTGCGAACCTGCGTGGATCTTCCGCTCTCGTCGACGGGCGGCATCCGCCTCCCGTCGAGCGAAACAGCTTGAGTAGAGGAGTACACGCATCAGCGATCCCCGTACCAACGACCGTATCCGCGTCCCCGAGGTCCGTCTCGTGGGACCTGGCGGAGAGCAGGTCGGCGTCGTGAAGATCGAGGTGGCCCTGCGGCTCGCGCAGGAGGCCGATCTCGATCTCGTCGAGGTCGCACCGAACTCCAAGCCTCCGGTCGCCAAGATCATGGATTACGGCAAGTACAAGTACGAGGCTGCGCAGAAGGCGAAAGAGGCCCGGCGCAACCAGGCGAACACGATCCTCAAGGAGGTTCGGTTCCGCCTCAAGATCGACAAGCACGACTACGAGACCAAGATGAAGCGCGCCGTCGGCTTCCTGAAGACCGGCGACAAGGTGAAGGCCATGATCCTCTTCCGGGGCCGCGAGCAGTCGCGCCCCGAGATGGGTGTCCGCCTCCTGCAGCGCTTCGCGGAGGACGTGGCGGAGTTCGGCACGGTCGAGCACAACCCCACGATCGACGGCCGCAACATGGTCATGGTCATCGCGCCCCTGAAGAACAAGTCCGAGGCCAAGGCCGAGGCGAATGCACAGCGTGCTGCGGCGAAGGTGCGACCGGCGGCGGATGCCCCGGACGAGCCCGAGACGCAGTCGGCCGACGCCACCGAGGCGTAGGCCAAGCACCCCCGTCCGCCACGAGTTGGCGGCAGAACCAAGGAGAACAACGAGATGCCGAAGCAGAAGACCCACTCCGGGTCCAAGAAGCGCTTCAAGATCACCGGCAGCGGCAAGATCAAGAAGCAGCAGGCCGGGATGCGCCACAACCTCGAGCTCAAGGCTTCGAAGCGCAAGGCCCGCCTGAACCAGGACAAGGTCGTGTCGGCCCCCGACGCCAAGGTCATCAAGAAGCTTCTCGGCCGCTGAGCCGCGAGACCCGTTAAGGAAGAAACAGAGTCATGGCAAGAGTGAAGCGGGCGGTCAACGCCCACAAGAAGCGCCGGGTCATCCTCGAGCGCGCCGAGGGTTACCGCGGCCAGCGTTCGCGTCTGTACCGCAAGGCGAAGGAGCAGGTCACCCACTCCCTCGTCTACTCGTACAACGACCGTCGCAAGAAGAAGGGCGACTTCCGTCGCCTCTGGATCCAGCGCATCAACGCCGCCTCGCGCGCGAACGGCCTCACGTACAACCGCCTCATCCAGGGCCTCGGCCTTGCGGGCATCGAGGTCGACCGCCGCATCCTCGCGGAGCTTGCCGTGAACGAGCCCACGACCTTCGCGGCGCTCGTCGAGACCGCCAAGCAGGCGCTCCCGGCCGACACCTCGGCTCCGAAGACCGCCGCGTAAGGCGCGTCCTCCGTCACGAACGGCCCGGCACCCTTGGGGTGCCGGGCCGTTCGTCGTCTGTACCGCCCGCGGACCCCGGCGATGCGAGACTGTCGAGACTGGATCGAATCCGACGACGGGAGCAGCTGGATGGGTGCGGGATCCGCGGACGTGTACGACGTGGCGATCATCGGGGCGGGGCCGGCCGGCACGGCCGCGGCACTGCGGGCGGCCGAGCTGGGTGCCAGCGTAGTGGTGCTCGAGGCGGACCGCACCGGCGGCACCTGCGTGAACTCGGGCTGCGTGCCGACGCGCGTGCTCGCGAAGACGGCCCGCCTCATGCGCGAGGTGCGCACGGCCGACGAGTACGGCATCACGGTGTCGCGGCAGCGCATCGACTGGCCATCCACCGTCGCGCGGGTGCGGAGCACGGTGGACCGGGTGCGGTCGATCAAGCGCGAGGCGGAGCGGTTCGCCGAGGCCGGCATCGACCTCCTGCTCGAGGGACGGGCGACCTTCGCTGACGAGCACACCCTCGTCCTCGAGAGCGGGCGCCGCATCGAGGCGGCCTCGATCATCGTCTGCGTCGGCGGCCACTCCCGGCGTCTTCCGATCCCCGGGGCCGAGCTCGCGACCGTTCCCGACGAGGTGCTCGACCTTCCGCGGCTTCCCGACCGGGTGGCGGTGATCGGCGCGGGGAACACGGGTGCCCAGCTGGCCACCGTGTTCGCCGCCTTCGGCTCGGACGTCACGCTGCTCGACGTCGCGCCCAGGGTGCTGATGGCCTCCGACCCGTCGATCTCGGAGGCGGTCGCGGCGGCCTTCGAGGAGGACGGCATCCGCGTCCGGGTCGGCATCGACGGCGTCGACGCACTCCGCAGGCGCGACGACGGGCGGCTCGACCTCGACTGGCGGGCGGCGGCCGCGCAGGAATCCGACGCCTTCGACGCCGTGGTGATGGCGACGGGCTGGCCGGCGCGGGTCGACGACCTCGGGCTGGATGCGATCGGCGTCCGGGTCGAACGATCGTCGATCGTCGTCGACCAGTACTTCCGCAGCTCCGTCTCGCAGATCTTCGCGGTCGGCGATGCGACCGGCCGTGACATGCTCGTGCAGGCCGCGCACTTCGAGGGCGAGGCGGCCGCCGAGAACGCCGTGCTCGGCGCGAACCGGCGGACCCCTCACCACCTGCTCCCCGCCGGCGGATTCACCGACCCCGACTACGCCGGCGTGGGGCTGACCGAACCCGAGTGCCGCGAGCGCGACCCGCGGTGCGTCGTCAGCCGCGTCGACTACTCGGAGCTCGAGCGCGCCGTCATCGACGATCGCGAGCGGGGCTTCCTGCTCCTGATCGCCGACCGCCGCCGCGAGCTCATCCTCGGGGCTCACGCGGTCGGCGAGAACGCGGTCGAGGTGATCCAGTCGGTGACCACGGCGATGGCGGCCGGGGTCGACGTGGCGACGCTGGCGAGCGTGAAGTTCGCCTACCCGACCTACAGTGCGCTGATCGGCCTCGCGGCGCGGCGACTCCTCGCCGCGTAGGCCGGGCCCCTCCGAGGGCGCCCCATAGACTTGCAGCATGCTCGAGAACCCCAGGTCCCCGCGCGTCCGAGGGGTCGCCAAGCTCGCGAAGAAGTCCGCTCGGGTGGAGAGCGGGCTGTTCCTCCTCGAGGGCCCGCAGGCGGTCGCGGAGGCACTCAGGTTCCGCCCGCACCTCGTCGTCGAGCTGTATGCGACGCCGACGGCGGTCGAACGCCATCCCGAGATCGCCCGCACCGCCGACGATGAGGGCCTCGACCTCGAGTTCGTCACCGAGGAGGTGCTCGACGCGATGGCCGACACGGTCACGCCGCAGGGCTTCATCGCGGTGTGCCGACAGTTCCCGACCGCCGTGAAGGACGTCTTCGGGGCATCGCCCAAGCTCGTGGCGATCCTCGAGGAGGTGCGGGATCCCGGCAACGCCGGCACGATCGTGCGAGCAGCGGATGCCGCGGGCGCCGACGCGGTGGTCTTCACGGGCCGCGCGGTCGACCTGTACAACCCCAAGGTGGTGCGCAGCTCGACGGGTTCGATATTCCACCTGCCCGTCGCGGTCGGCGCCGACCTGGAGGACGTGCTCGAGCGCGCGAGGGCGGCGGGGCTCACGGTGCTGGCGGCCGATGTCAAGGGCGACGACCTCCTGTCGGCACGCCGCGACGGCGTCCTCGAGCGTCCGACGGCCTGGCTGTTCGGCAACGAGGCGCACGGCCTGCCCGACGAGCAGCTGGCCCTCGCCGACCGTGTCGTGACCGTGCCGATCTACGGCCACGCCGAGTCGATGAACCTCGCCACCGCGGCATCCGTCTGCCTGTACGAGAGCGCCTTCGCGCAGCGCAGCGCGGGTCACGAATAGGTAACCACCGCACCGAACCGCCGCGTCGTTGGTTGTCGCCCGGATGTCGCGCCCCCTAGTTTGGGGGATATGGAGCCAACCCAGCCGGCGCCGCCGACGTCGAACATCTCTGTGCGTCGCGGTGAACCCCTCGTCGTCATCGACCACGTCGAGAAGCACTTCGGCGACCTGCATGTGCTGAACGACATCAACACCACCGTCAATCGGGGCGAGGTGGTCGTCGTGATCGGGCCGAGCGGCTCGGGCAAGTCCACGCTGTGCCGCGCCATCAACCGGCTCGAGACCATCGACTCCGGCACCATCACCATCGACGGCGAGCGGCTTCCCGAGGAGGGCGCCCAGCTGGCGAAGCTCCGCGCCGACGTCGGCATGGTGTTCCAGTCGTTCAACCTCTTCGCGCACAAGACCGTGCTCGAGAACATCACGCTCGCCCCGATCCGCGTGAAGAAGCAGTCCCGCAAGGCGGCCGACGCGAAGGCCATGGAGCTCCTCGACCGGGTCGGCGTGGCGAACCAGGCGAAGAAGATGCCGTCGCAGCTGTCGGGCGGCCAGCAGCAGCGCGTCGCGATCGCCCGCTCGCTCGCCATGAACCCCAAGCTCATCCTCATGGACGAGCCGACGAGCGCGCTCGACCCCGAGATGATCAACGAGGTGCTCGACGTGATGGTCGGGCTCGCCCAAGACGGCATGACGATGATCGTCGTGACCCACGAGATGGGCTTCGCGCGCAAGGCGGCCGACCGGGTGCTGTTCATGGCCGACGGACGCATCGTCGAGGAGGCCGCGCCGGCGCAATTCTTCGACCATCCCGAGTCGGATCGCGCGAAGGACTTCCTCTCGAAGATCCTCGAGCACTAGACCTGCGCTGCCACGAGCGGCGAGGAACCACCCAGAGAGAAGAGGCAGAGACATGAAACGGATGAGATTCGCACTCGTCGCGGCCGCAGCCGCGTCGGCGCTCGTGCTCGCGGGCTGCGCAGGCGGCGGCGGAGACACGGCGGAGGAGACGCCCACGGCGGCGCCCACGTTCGAGGCCGGCACGACGATGGCCAAGCTCTCGGAAGCGGGCAAGATCACCGTCGGCACGAAGTTCGACCAGCCGCTCTTCGGACTCAAGGGCCCGTCGGGCGACCCCGAGGGGTTCGACGTCGAGATCGCCAAGATCATCGCGTCCGAGCTCGGCATCGACGAGGAGAACATCGAGTGGACCGAGACCGTGTCGGCCAACCGTGAGCCCTTCATCGAGAACGGCCAGGTCGACATCGTCGTGGCGACGTACACGATCAACGACAAGCGCAAGGAGGTCGTCTCCTTCGCAGGTCCGTACTACATGGCCGGACAGTCGATCCTGACCCTCGCCGACAACGACGACATCGAGAGCGAGGAAGACCTCGTCGGCCAGCCCGTCTGCTCGGTCACCGGGTCCACGCCCGCGGCGAACCTCAAGGAGCTCGGCGCCGAGGTCATCGAGACCGACACGTACAGCAACTGCCTCGAGCCGCTTCGCAGCGGCCAGGTCGTCGCCGTCTCCACCGACAACGTCATCCTCGCGGRCCTCGCCGCCCAGAACGAGGGCGAGTTCAAGGTCGTCGGCAAGCCGTTCACCGAGGAGCCCTACGGCATCGGCCTCGCGAAGGACGACACCGACTTCCGCATGTGGATCAACGACGTGCTCGAGAAGGCCTACGAGGACGGGCGCTACGAGCAGGCGTGGGAGTCCACCGCCGGAGCGGTGCTGCCCTACGTCGACCCGCCTGCCGTCGACCGCTACTGATCGGAGCGCGGCCCGGGCGACCATCGTCCGGGCCGCGTCCCACCCCCTACCGACCGGAACGGAGACTCGTGGACGCCGTCATCGAGAACCTGCCGACCTACTTCGAGGGCTTCAGGATGACCCTGCTGCTGCTCGTCGTGAGCGGCATCGCGGCACTCGTCATCGGCACGATCATCGCGTCGATGCGCATCTCGCCCGTGGGCTCGCTCCGGGTCTTCGCCACGGTCTACACCGAGCTCGTGCGCAACACGCCGCTGACGCTCGTGCTGTTCTTCTGCGCGATCATCCTGCCGTACCTCGGTTCCGAGCTCACCTACGTGACGGCCGCCATGATCGGCCTGTCGGTGTACACCTCGCCGTTCGTCGCGGAAGCGCTCCGCTCGGGCATCAACGGCGTGCCGATCGGCCAGGCCGAGGCCTCTCGCAGCGTGGGGCTCGGATTCACCCAGACGGTCGGGCTCGTCGTCATGCCGCAGGCCTTCCGCATGACCATCCCGCCACTCATCAACGTCTTCATCGCGCTCACCAAGAACACCTCGGTGGCGGGCGGGTTCTTCGTCTTCGAGCTCTTCGCGGCGACGCGTGAACTCGCGAACGCGAACGGCGACGCGGTGATCGCGATCCTCCTCGGCGCCGCGACCCTCTATCTCGTGATCACAGTGCCCCTCGGCATCCTCGCCGGACAGCTCGAACGGAAGTGGGTGGTGCAGCGATGAGCAGCTCGTCGGTCCTCTTCGACGCACCCGGCCCGAAGGCGCGCCGGATCTCGCTGATCGCGTCGATCGTCGCGGGCGTCGTCATCATCGCCGGCATCGCCTGGATGATCTGGACGCTCGCCCAGCCCCGCGAGAGCGGCGGCATCACGCTTCCCGGGTTCTTCGACCCCAGTCGCTGGGACATCTTCGCCGATCCCGAGGTCTGGCAGTTCATCATCGTCGACGGCGTGCTCGCGACCCTGCGGGCGGCGCTCGTCGCATCGGTCTTCGCGATCGCGCTCGGCATCCTCTTCTCGCTGCTCCGCAGCGCCGAAGCGGCCTGGATCCGCATCCCCACCACGGTCGTGCTCGAGTTCCTCCGCGGCATGCCCGTGCTGCTGATGATGCTGTTCATCCTGCTGGTGCTCAACACCGGCGCCTTCTGGGCGGTCGTCGCCGCGCTCAGCCTGTACAACGGCGCGCTCATCGGCGAGGCCCTCCGCGCCGGCCTCGCCGCCCTCCCGCGCGGCCAGCGCGAGGCGGGGCTCAGCCTCGGCATGCGCCCGCTGCAGTCCAAGATGCTCGTCGAGTTCCCGCAGGCGTTCCGGCAGATGCTGCCGATCATCGTCGCGCAGCTCGTGGTGCTCCTGAAGGACACGTCGCTCGGCTACATCGTCGGCTACAGCGAGCTCCTGCGCACCAACATGAACGTGCTGGGCAGCTACTACGGCAACCGCTACCTGTTCTCGCTCTTCGTGGTCACCCTCGTGCTGTACCTCACCATGAACCTGCTGCTGTCGTGGTTCGCGCGCTGGCTCTCGAAGCGCACGTCGAGCCAGTCGGCGGGCAAGCGACTCGACCCCGAGGACGCCAGCCAGGCGCTCCTGGTCGCCGAGGCGACGGCTGCTGCGCGCGAGTCCAAGCGGCCATAGCGACAGACGCCCGGATGGGGGCCTGCGACGTCCGGGGCCGATGAATCGACCGGAGTCGCTCGTGACCGCCCGCTAGACTCGTTCCTTGTGTCCGAGCCCCGTGAAATCACCGAGCAGGCCGTCGAGTCGGCCGTCGATGCCGCGCTCGCGGCGATCGCCGCGGCCGCCGACTCCGCCGCGCTGAAGACCGTCCGCGCAGAGCACACGGGGGAGAAGTCCACCCTCGCGCAGCTGAACGCCGAGCTCCGCAACGTGCCGAACGACCAGAAGGCCGCGCTCGGCAAGCTCGTCGGCGGCGCTCGTGGCCGGGTCAGCCAGGCGTTCGCCGCCCGTGAGGCCGAGATCCTCGAGGCCGAGGCTGCCGCGCAGCTCGCGGCCGAGGCGGTCGACGTCACGGCACTGCCGTCACGGTACCGGCCCGGCGCGCGGCATCCGCTCGCCCTGCTGCAAGACCGGGTGTGCGACGTCTTCACCGGCATGGGCTGGGAGATCTCCGAGGGCCCCGAGGTCGAGAGCGAGTGGTTCAACTTCGACGCGCTGAACTTCGACGCCGACCACCCCGCGCGGGCCATGCAGGACACGTTCTTCGTGGACCCGCCCGAGGCCCACCTGGTGCTGCGCACCCACACCAGCCCGGTGCAGGTGCGGTCGATGCTCGACCGCGAGGTGCCGATCTACGTGCTCGCCCCCGGGCGGGTCTACCGCACCGACGAGTTCGATGCGACCCACCTGCCGGTGTTCATGCAGTTCGAGGGCCTCGCCGTCGACAAGGGCCTCACCATGGCGCACCTGAAGGGCACCCTCGACCACTTCGTGAAGTCGATCTTCGGCGACGAGGCGAAGGTGCGCCTGCGCCCGAGCTTCTTCCCGTTCACCGAGCCGAGCGCCGAACTCGACTTCTGGCACCCGACCTTCAAGGACGGGCCGCGCTGGATCGAGTGGGGCGGTTGCGGGATGGTGCACCCCAACGTGCTGAAGGCCGCCGGCATCGACCCCGAGGTCTACACGGGGTTCGCATTCGGCATGGGCATCGAGCGCGGGCTCATGCTGCGCAACGGGGTGCAGGACATGCGGGAAATGGTCGAGGGAGACGTCCGGTTCTCCCAGCAGTTCGGAATGGTGGTCTAGGACATGCGAGTGCCGCTCAGCTGGCTCGCCGAGTACGTGGAGCTCGTGCCGGGCACGACTCCCGAAGACGTGCATGCCGCCCTCGTGCGGGTCGGTCTCGAAGAGGAGGACGTGCACACGTTCGAGCTCCAGGGGCCCATCGTCGTGGGCGAGGTCCTCGAGTTCGTCGAGGAGCCGCAGTCCAACGGCAAGACCATCCGCTGGTGCCAGGTCCGGGTGGCGCCCGATGGCGAGGCCGCGGCCGACGGCGGCGACGCCGTGCACGGGATCGTCTGCGGCGCGCGCAACTTCTTCGTCGGCGACAAGGTCGTCGTCACCCTGCCCGGCGCGGTGCTGCCCGGCCCCTTCCCGATCGCCGCGCGCAAGACGTACGGGCACGTGTCCGACGGCATGATCGCCTCCGCACGCGAGCTCGGCCTCGGCGAGGACCACGACGGCATCCTGCGCCTCTCGACGCTCGGCATCGACG